>NZ_JBEXID010000014.1:0-134923 GCF_040608395.1 Streptomyces sp. NPDC005181 | reverse complement strand
TCGGCCGGATCGAACCAGCCGAAGCAGGAGAGCGAGTTGTTGGCGGACGTGGTCTGCGGGAAGACCACCTCGAACCCCGGACCCGCTGATTAAGAGTCAGCTGCTCTAACCAACTGAGCTAGCGGCGCCTGCTGACTCGAAAATAATACCTGGTCCCCAGGGGTGCTGATGACAGGTGCCCGCGACGGGCCCGTGGGGGCGTCCGGCTCGACCGGACGGTCTCTAGAGCGCCAGCGACAGCAGGACCGGCGCGGCCCGCCGGTTCAGTGTGTCCGCCGCCGAGCGAAGCCGGTGCGCATCCTCGACCGGCAGTGAGAGGGCCAGGCAGCCGGCCGAGGAGCCCGCCGTCAGCGGGACGGCCGCGCAGACCGTCCCCACCGCGTACTCCTGGAGGTCGAGCACCGGAACCGTCGCCGGCTGGCTGTCCAGCTTGGAGAAGAGGACCTTCTCGCTGGTGATGGTCCGCGAGGTGAGCCGGGCGATCTTGTGGCGCGAGATGTGGTCGCGGCGGCCGTTCTGGTCGAGCTGGGTCAGCAGGCACTTGCCGATCGCGCTGGCGTGCGCGGCGGACCGGAAGTCGACCCACTCGTTGACCGCGGGGGTGTGTGGACCATCGGCGTACTGGGTGACCCGGATCTCGCCGTCGACATACCGGCTGATGTACACCGCGGCGCCGACCGAGTCGCGCAGCTGGGCCAGTGTCTGCTGGAGCTTCGTCTCCAGGGCCTGCCTGCGGCTGGTGCCGGAGCCGAGCAGCAGGAGCGAGGCGCCGATCACATAGGCGCCGTCGGTGACCTGCTCGACGTAGCCCTCGCGGCGCAGCATCAGCAGCAGCGGGGCGAGATGCCCGGCCGGCAGTCCCGTCTCGCGGGAGATCTGGGCGTCCATCACACCGTTGCCGTGCTTGGAGACCGTTTCGAGAACGCGAAGGGCGTACTGCACCGAGTGGAACGGTGCGGTCGGTTCGGGCTTCAACGCCACGGTTTCCCCCTACCAGGTTGTGACCGCAAGACCAGGCTGTAACCGCAAGCTCCCGCACCACGATAGCGGCCAAAAGGCGTTTGAGGGGGGCCCGTTGACGAGTTGACGGGACGCCCCGGCGCTGTCAGCTGGGGTGCACCCGAATGGCATATGCCAATGTCATGAGCGACCGGTGGAGGGCGAGGTCACAGCACCGCGTCGAGGAACTCGCGCGTACGTTCGTGCTCGGGATCGGAAAAGATTTTTTCCGGCGTACCGGCCTCCACCACCCGCCCTGCGTCGAACATCAACACCTTCTCCGAGACGTCCCGGGCGAAATTCATCTCGTGGGTCACGCAGAGCATCGTGATGTCGGTGTTCCGCGCGATGTCGCCCAGCAGGTCCAGCACGCCCGACACCAGCTCCGGGTCGAGCGCGGACGTCACCTCGTCCAGGAGCAGGATCTCCGGCTGCATCGCCAGCGCGCGGGCGATCGCCACCCGCTGCTGCTGGCCGCCGGAGAGCTGGGAGGGGTGTGCGTCGACCTTCCCCGCGAGCCCCACCAGATCGAGCAGCTCACGGGCGCGGGTCTCCGCCTCGTCACGGTCCACGCCCAGCACGCTGACCGGGGCCTCGGTGATGTTCTGCAACACCTTCATGTGGGGAAAGAGGTTGAACTGCTGAAAGACCATGCCGATCCTCTTCCGGGCCT
The DNA here is from genome assembly GCF_040608395.1 of Streptomyces sp. NPDC005181. Taxonomy (NCBI): domain Bacteria; kingdom Bacillati; phylum Actinomycetota; class Actinomycetes; order Kitasatosporales; family Streptomycetaceae; genus Streptomyces; species Streptomyces sp. NPDC005181. The sequence goes on along the minus strand of NZ_JBEXID010000014.1, from coordinate 133,251 downwards.
CGCGCAGATGCTTCTCGGTCGCCGGCCTCAGCGAGCCGTCGGGAGCTCTGACGTGGGACAGCGGGTCGCCGTCCACCCAGATCACCCCGTCGCTGACCTTCTCGAGCGTCATCAGCAGCCGCAGGATGGTGGTCTTGCCCGAGCCGCTGGGTCCGATCAGGGTGACGTGTTCGCCACGTCGCACCGAGAAGTCCAGCCCGTCGAGGACGACATGGTCGCCGTACCGCTTCACGACGCTGTCGAAGCGGACCAGCGGATGGCCGGTCTGCGACGTGGCGGGGACCGGGGCGATGTCCACCGGGGCCGCGGCCGCCGTCTTCTGCAGGGGGAGAGGTTCAGTGGCCAAGGCGCTTCTCCAGCTTTCTCATCAGCAGCGAGGTGGGATAGCTCGCGACCAGGAAGACCAGTCCGGCGAGCGTGAATGCCTCGGTGTAGGCGAAGTGATCGGCGCCGTACTTACGGGCCTCGAAGACCATTTCCTGCACCGTGATCACGGCGAGGAACGGGGTCTCCTTGAACATCGAGATCGCGTAGTTGCCGAGGGCGGGCAGCACATTGCGCACCGCCTGCGGCAGGATCACGGCCTGCCAGGTCCGCCGCGGGGTGAGCGAGAGTGCCCGGCAGGCCTCCCACTGGCCCTTCGGCACACCGTCGATCCCGGCGCGGTACACCTCGGAGGTGTACATGGCGTAGTGGATGCCCAGTACCACGATGCCGATCACCAGCGGCTCCACCGAGGTGAACACGGCAGCTGCGCCGACCAGTTGGACGAGCAGCGGGGTGGACCGGATGAATTCCATCACGGTCCGGACCGGCGCCGTCACGAACCGGCTCGGGGCCCGTCCGGCGACCGCGATGGCGAGCCCGAGGACCGCGGCGACGAGCGTGCCGAGCACGGTCGCGAGCAGCGTGACCTCGAAACCTTCGAGCACCAGGGGAAGTGCGTCCCGGGCGGCGTTCCAGTCGAAGCCGTTCACCGGACACCTCCGGCCGCAGAGGCGACCGCCTCCGTGGCGCTGCGGCCGCGCAGCAGCGAGCCCGCGCCGGTCTGCAGGCCCAGCCGTCGCTTGGCGCTGCGCTCCAGCAGATTCATCAGCAGAGTCAGCGCGTAGGCCAGGACGAAGTAGACGACCAGCAGGGTCAGATACGCGGTGAGCGTCTCACCGGTCCGGTCGCGCAGCTGCTGGATCACGGTCATCAGATCGGCCGCGGAGATCAGCCACAGCAGCGGGGTGCACTTCAGCAGCTGGATCAGCAGATTGGTGAAGGGCGGGATCATCTGCACCCAGGCCTGCGGAATGATCACCTTCCGCATCCGGTGCGTCGGCGTCATGTTCAGCGCGACGGCCGCCTCGTACTGGGCACGCGGTACGGAGCTGATCGCGCCGCGCACCACCTCGGAGCCGTACGCGCCGTAGTTGAGGCCGAAGGCGACGACGCCGCAGAGCAGCGGCGTCAGCTCGTACCCCGTCAGCGGCGGCATCGCGTAGTAGAGCCAGAACAGCTGGATGTAGAGCGAGGTGCCGCGGAAGAACTCCACGACCACGCGTGACACGCCACGCAGCACCAGCGGCCGGCCGACCGACATCAGACCGAGGACGAACGACAGGAGCAGGGCGAGCAGTGCGCCCAGGACGGTGGCCTGGAGGGTCACCCACAGCCCCGAGCGCAACTGCGGCAGCTCGTCGAAGAAGGCGGAGAAGAAATCACTCATGCGCTGGGGTCCGTCCCTGTCAGCCCTTGCACAGATCGGCCGTCTTCAGGGTTGTCGGTGGCAGCTCGGTCGCTCCGAAGCCGTACTCCCGGAGCAGGCCGACATAGCGCGACCTGTCCGAGACGATCTTCTTCAGCTCGCGGTTGAAGGCGTCCCGCAGATCCTCGTTGCCCTGGCGGAAGACGGCGCCGCCGGGACTGTACTGCTGCTTTCCGTCGAGCTCCGGCAGGAAGGCTTCGGTGACCTCGGTGCCGGGGTTCGTCTTCGCCAGCCAGCGCAGCGAGATGCCCGTGAGCAGGAACGCGTCGATCCGGCCGCCCTTGACCGCGTCGGCGCCGTCCTGCGGCTTCTGCAGCGACTTGATCCTGTCCTTGGAGATGCCGGCCCCCTCGGCGTACGAACCCTCGACAGCACCCGACATCACACCGACGGTGACCCCGGCGGCCTTCGCCGATGCCAGGTCGGTGACCTGCTTCGGGTTGCCCTTCTTCACCATCAGCGCGGTGGGCGAGATGAATTCGGGCTCGGAGAAGATGGCATTGGCGCAGCGCTCGGGGGTGATCGCCATGCCGGCGCTGACCACGTCGTACTTGCCCGCCTGCAGCCCGGGGATCAGGCCGTCCCACTCGGAGAGGGTGGGCTTCAGTTCGTCGACGCCGAGCGCCTTGAATATCTCCCGGTGCAGGGTGGGCGCCTCGCCCTTGAGCTGCTTGCCCTCCATATAGCCGTACGGGGCCTCGTTGGCGTAAGCGACCCGGACGAATCCCTGCTTGCGGAGCTTGTCGAGCGCCGCCGCACCGTCCGCGGAACCGGCGTCGGTCTTGCTGCACGCGGACAGCAGACCGGGCGCGACGAGCAGGCCACCCACGGCCGCTGACCGGCCGAGAAAGCCGCGGCGGGACAAGTTCGGGAAGTCGGCCATGGTTCGCAATCTCCTGGAGGGGTCGAACGGTCCGGACAGGATCAGCGCCTGCCCGATCCCGTACGCCTATGCAGGAAGAGGTTGCATGTAATCGAACGGTGACCGGAGGGTGACCTTTCCGTGTCCCCGTATGGGCGGAGCGCGACGGCCGGTGTGCAGTGCGTGTTTCCCCGGGGGGGAACGGTTCATGACGAACCGCCATGTGGCGATGTCCGCCAGGGGTGGGTGAAGTTCTCGTCGAGCCGGACCGGTTGGGGTCACTCGCTCCGGTCCCGGACAGGGACGTACCCGAGCCGCTTGTCGACCACGTTCGGCAAGGGCTTCCCGTCCGCCCAGAGTTCGTACATCTCCACGAACTGCTCGCCCAGCCGGTCCCGCCAGCCGGCGGTGTCGCCGCTCATGTGCGGCGAGATGATCAGCCCCGGTGCGTCCCACAGTGCGCTCTCCGGATCCAGGGGTTCGCGCGCGAACACATCGAGCGCCGCGCCCGCGATCCACCGTCTGCTCAGCGCGTCTGCCAGATCCTCCTCGACGACCATCGGCCCGCGCCCGACATTGATGAAGCGCGCCGACGGCTGCATCAGCCCGAAGAACCGCGCGTCGAACATCCCGCGCGTCCGCTCCGTCAGCGGCGCCGCACAGATCACCCAGTCGGCGAGCGCCGCCAGCCGGTCCAGATCCTCGGCGCCATGGATGCTGCGGCGCGCGGTACGCCCCACGAGCGCCACCTGGACCCCCAGCGCGATGAGCAGCCGGGTGATCTCCCGGCCGATCGGCCCGGCCCCGACCACCACCGCGCGGGTGCCCGCGACCTGCTGCGATTCACGGTGGCGCCACCGGCGGTGCCGCTGCAGCTCCAGCGTGCCGGGGACGTCCTTGGCGAAGGCCAGCACCAGGCCCAGCACATACTCGGCGATCGGCCGCTCGAAGACGCCCCGCGCATTGGTCAGTACGGTGTCGGACGCCACCAGCTCCGGGCAGAGCAGCCGGTCCACGCCCGCGCTCGCCGTATGCACCCAGCGGGGCCGCGGCCCGTCGCCGGGCCAGGCGGCGCGTACTGCGTCGGAGGCGAAGTCCCACACCAGCAGGGCGTCGGCTTGAGGAAGTCGGCCGGCGAGGCCGGCCTCGTCCGTGTACCGGATCCGGACCCGTCCGGTCAGCCGGCCGAGGCGCGGCGAAGGGTCGGTGTCCAGGACGAGCAGGGTGGGCTCTGGCATGAGAGGCGGTCGCTCCGCTGCGTCTGAGATGTGCGGATTGACCACGCTCGCACCCCGGCCCGGCTCCGTCAACGGGAACGTGGGCGGGGGCGGCTGCTGCAGGGGAATACTGGGCAGAGGGACAGCAGCGGCAGTACAGCGGTCCAGCAGTGCAGGAGGGTGGACATGACGACCGTCGGATTCCTCTACCCGGGCCACTTCGCGGAGGACGAGTTCCCACGGATGGAGGTCATCCTCGACACCACGATCAGGCTGGTCGTGAACCGCACCGAACCCGGCGAGGACGACCGCCGCCTCGACACCCTGCGACAGCGGGGAGAGTCCGAACGCCTCGCCGCCGGTCTCGAGGAGCTGCGGCGCGCCGGCGTGGAGTCGGTGGTCTGGGCCAGCACCGGCGGGAGCTTCGTGTACGGCTGGGAGGGCGCCCATGGGCAGACCACCGCCCTGGCCCGGGCGGCGGGGCTGCCGGCCTCCAGCGCGTCGCTCGGCTTCGTCCAGGCGGCACGGGCGCTGGGCGCCGCCCGCGTCGCGGTCGCCGCGACCTACCCAGAGGAGATCGCCCAGCTCTTCAGCGCGTTCCTGGCCGCCGCGGGCGTCCACGTGGTTGCCACGCACAGCGGCGGCGTCACCTCCGCCGCCGAGGCCGCCACGTGGGGTCCGGACCGGCTGAAGGAGCTCGCCGCCGCCGCGGACCGCCCTGACGCGGACGCCGTCCTGCTGCCGGACACCGCCCTGCACACCGCCGCGCACATCCGTGACCTGGAAGAACTCCTTGCCAAGCCGGTTCTCACCGCGAACCAGGTGGCGGTGTTCGAGGCGCTGCGGCTGGCCCGCCGCCGTACCTGGGCGCCACAGCTGGGCACACTCTTCGCCACCCGGGAAGCGCCACCGGCTCCGGTGGGGGAGTGACCGGTCCGGAGCAGTCGGCCGGGGAATAAACGGAGACAACCTCCTGTTAGCTGTCCCCGGACGTCAGCGCATCACCGGAGAGGCCTTCACGTGGACAAGAACCGAGGCGACGAGATTCGCGGCCGGGCCGAGGGAACGGCCCCCGTGCCGCTCTCGGTGCTCGACCTGGTGAGCGTGGGCCAGGGCCGCACCGCGACCCAGGCGCTCCGCACCAGTGTGGACATCGCGCAACTCGCCGAACGCCGCGGCTTCCACCGCCTCTGGGTCGCCGAACACCACTCCATGCCCGGCGTCGCCTCGTCGTCCCCGGCCGTGATCCTCGCCCACCTCGCCGCCCACACCGAGCGGCTCCGGCTCGGCTCCGGCGGGGTGATGCTGCCCAACCACGCCCCGCTCGTCATCGCCGAACAGTTCGGCACGCTGGAGGCCATGGCCCCCGGGCGCATCGACCTGGGCCTCGGCCGCGCGCCCGGCACGGACGGCGCGACCGCCGCCGCCCTGCGCCGCACCGACCGGCTGAACGAGGGCGCAATGGGGTCTCCCCTGCTCGAGCGCAGCCGAGACCTTGGGGAAGACTTCCCGCAGCAGCTCGCCGAGCTGACCCGGTTCCTGGACGACGACTTCCCCGACGGCCACCCGTACGCCCGCATCCACGCGGTCCCGGGCCCGGTGCAGGGCCCCACCGGCCGGCCGCCGATCTGGCTGCTCGGCTCCTCCGGCTTCAGCGCGCGGCTGGCCGGCGTCCTCGGCCTGCCGTTCGCCTTCGCCCACCACTTCTCGGCGCAGAACACGATTCCGGCACTCGACCTGTACCGGGAGTCGTTCAAGCCGTCCGCGGTGCTCGACGCCCCGTACGCCCTGATCGGCGTCTCGGCGCTGGCTGCCGACGAGGACCGCGAGGCCCGGCGCCAGGTGCTGACGGGCGCGCTGTCGATGGTCCGCCTGCGCACCGGCCGGCCCGGTCTGATCCCGACTCCCGAGGAGGCGGAGGCGTACGCCTTCACTCCCATGGAGCGCGAGTTCGTCGACAGCTGGCTCGGCAATGTCATCCACGGCACGGCGGACGAGGTGCGCTCAGGGCTGGACGACCTGGCCAAGCGGACCGGTGCGGATGAGCTGATGATCACTGCCAATGCGCATGGGGGTGCGGCGCGGGTGCGCAGTTATGAGCTGATCGCGGACGCGTATGGGCTGCGCGGCTGAGGGGTGCGCGGGTTCGTCCGCCTGAGCGGTTCTGTCCTCAGGCGGAGGGCCGGCTCGGTGGTGTCGGGTGGGGCTGCGTGGACCGGGGTAGGTCAGCGGCCGCAACCGCTTCAACGTTGCAGGGGTCTCGCGCCGATCAGTTCCGCGATGCGTTCCGGGGCCACCGCTCGTGAGTAGAGCCAGCCCTGGCCGGTGTCGCAGCCGATCCGGCGCAGTCGTTCCGCCTGGCCCGCGGTCTCCACACACTCCGCGGTGACCGTCAGCCCCAGCCGGTGCGCCAGCTGCACCATCGCCTCGACGATCGTCTCGTCGGCGGGGCTGGGGTGCGCGCCGTCCTCGTAGCGGAAGCCGCGTACGAACGAGCCGTCCAGCTTCAGTACGGATACCGGCAGCCGGCTCAGATAGGCGAGGTTCGAGTAGCCGGTCCCGAAGTCGTCGATGGCGATCCGGACGCCCATGTCGCTGAGTTTCTGGAGAGCCTCCAGCGGGCGGCCCGCCGAGCCCATCACCGCCGACTCGGTCAGCTCGAGCTGCAGCAGTCCGGGTGCCAGGCCGGTCTCGGCGAGGATCTCCGCGACATCGGTCACCAGGTCCGAGTCCCAGACCTGCCGTACGGCGACATTGACGCTGATGAACAGCGGCGCCTCGGTCGGATGGTCCAGCTGCCAGCGCCGGGCCTGGCGGCAGGCCGACTGCAGCACCCACCGGCCGAGCTGGACGATCGAGCCGTCCTCCTCGGCGATCGCGACGAACCGATTCGGCGCGAGCATGCCGAACTGCGGGTGGTTCCAGCGGACCAGGGCCTCCACCCCGCGTACGACCCCGTCGGCCATCCCGACCAGCGGCTGGTACTCGATGGTGAACTCGCCGCGCTCGACAGCGGGCCGCAGCGTGGACGAGAGCGCCTGCCGCGTCAGCCGGTGCGCGTTGCGCTCGGGGTCGAAGAGTGTCCAACGGGCCTTGCCGTCCGCCTTCGCCCAGTACAGCGTGGTGTCGGCGGCCTGCATCAGACCGGTTGCCGAGGTGCCGGCCACAGCCCGCTCCACCACGCCGATCGATGCCGATACGGCCAGCCGCTGCCCGGCCAGGTCGAACGGCTTCTGCAGGGCGGTGAGCACGGAGCGGGCGAGATCGGTGAGCTGCTGCGCACCGGCGGACTCCTCGACGAGGATCGCGAACTCGTCGCCGCCGAGGCGCGCCACGAGTGAGGCGCCGGTGCGGTGCCGGCTCTCCTGTTCGGCGCAGTCCGTGAGTCTGGCGGCGACGGCGGCGAGCAGCCGGTCGCCGATCCGGTGGCCCATCGTGTCGTTGACGGCCTTGAACCCGTCGAGGTCCAGGTAGCAGAGCCCGATCCGGCCGGGCCGCGGAGGACCGTCGTCCTGGTACGGCGGGGTCTCCAGGGCGGCCGCGAGGCGTTCGAAGAACAGCGCCCGATTGGGCAGCCGGGTCACCGGGTCGTGCATCTGGAGGTGGCGCAGCCGCTTCTGCAGCTCGCGCCGGTCGCTGATGTCGGCCACGGAGAGCAGTACGGGGGAGGAGCCGGGTGGCGTCTCCGGCATCGGTGCGACGGTGATCTCGGCCCACAGCGAGCGCCCGTCGGGGTGCTTGAGCCTGCGCGTGCAGCGGAACCGGGAGCGCCGGCCGCGCAGCACCTCGCGGTACGCATGCCAGGTGCGGCCGTCCGACGAGACGTCGAGCAGATCGGACGCGGACTGCGCGGTCAGTGCCGCGGGGGCGGCGCCGAGCAGTGCGCCGAGGGCGTCGTTGGCGGTGAGAATCAGGCCTTCGTGGTCGACGACGGCCATCGGGAGGGTGGCGGCCCGGAAGACGGCCCGGTAGTCGGTGCTGCGGCCGACCGGCTCGGACCCACCGGTGCCATCGACGGTCCCGTCCGTGATGCCGTCTCCGTCCGCGTCCGCGATGCCGCACGTGATGCCGTCCGCGGCCCCGTTCTCGGCCTGCACCGATGCGCGATCCGTATGACGCTCCGTGACCGGTGGTCGCACGGTAGGGGGCGCTGTGCCTGCCGGGGGCCTCGGCCCTTCGGAGGTTTCGCTCACCGCTTGCTCCCGCCGTGCAGTTCTGTCCTGAACAGATGTGGTCGGACTGGGCCCGCCGCGTGGGGTGCCCTTGTCGGGGGCGGAAACCACGCAGGAAAGCGTGGTGAAGCATAGAGGTTGTCGTCCGGCCCGTTCCAGCTCTGCGCCCGTTCCGGGCCCGCGGATCGCCCCGCATGGACCATTCGCGCGCCGATCCGGTTTGCCCAGGACTGATTGTTTCTGAGCGGCTCTGTTCTCTCCAGTCGATCTCGGATCTGTCTCGCGCGGTTGCAGTGATCGAATATGACTGTCCGTGAAGAGGCTCCGGTGGCGGCCCGCTTACCCGAGTGGGGCAGCACAACAGGGCGAACCCCCATAAACCGGCACAGGCTGGATTGCGAGTCCCGCATCCCGCACCCGGAGGTCGATGTGCCGCGTAAGCGCAGACTCGCGGGAGTGGAGAGGCCGAGTCCGCGTGCCGTGCTGGCCGGGGTGATCGCGCTTCTGGCGCTCGCCGCCACCTCTCTTGTCGCGGGTCCGGCCGTGGCCGCCACCGGTGAGGCCGGCCCATGCGCCTTGCCCCGGACCGAGGCACACCACTCGCTGGGAGTGGGGGACTGGAACGACGCCTACCCGCGCCCCGACCACGCCCTCGACGCGGTCATGATCTTCCTCTCCTTCACGGATGCCCGCCCCGTCACCACCCCCGCCGAGCTGGCCGCCGACTACTTCCCCGCCACCACCCAGTTCTTTCAGCGCGCCTCGTACGGGAAGTTCGCCCTGCGCCCGCACCCGCTGCGGAAGTGGGTCCAGATGCCCCGGAGCTCCACCTCGTACGGGATAAGGCGCGACTGGGACGACGGTCGGCGCAGCGACTATCTGCGTGACGCGATTGCCGCGGCGGACGACCAGGTCGACTTCTCAAAGTACGACATCGTCTATCTGGTCGCCGACCCGGACGCCCCCGGCGTCGACTCCGACGCCACCAAGGTCGTCAACTTCGACCAGCCGCTGCACGCCGACGGCGCGGACATCAGACGGGTCGTCACCGTTTTCGAACAGCACCCGCCGGACCGGAACGTGCTGGCCCACGAGACCGGGCACGTCTTCGATCTGCCGGACCTCTACCACCGGCCGACGGACGGCAAGGGTGACTGGGACACGTACGTCGGCGACTGGGACGTGATGGGCAGCCAGTTCGGTCTTGCGCCGGATCTGTTCGGCTGGCACAAGTGGAAGCTGGGCTGGCTGGACCGCAGTCAGGTGGCGTGCATCCAGCGTGACCGGGACATCACCCTGGAGTCGATGGCCGCCGTGCCGGCGCGTGGCGCGTCCATCGGGACGCGGCTCGCGGTGATCAGGACCGCGGAGGGCGGCGCGGTGGCGCTGGAGGCCCGCAGCGCCACCGGCAACGACCGGGCGACCTGCAGCGAAGGGGTGCTGATCTACCGGGTCCGCAACGAGACGCCGTCCGGCAGCGGGCCCATCCAGGTCATCGACACCCACCCCCACTCCGATGCCTGCTGGGACCTGTCGGTCTACCCGCCGCTCGCGGACGCCCCGCTGCGGGTCGGGGAGACGTACACCATTCCTGGTGAGCACACCAGGGTCGAGGTCGCGGACCGGACGCCGTCGGGTGCGTGGACGGTCAGGATCACCACCGGCACGTGAGCAACCGGTCCAGCGGTGAAACGAAGAAGCCCCCCGCTTGCGCGGGGGGCTTCTTCCGTCTGTGCGCCGCCAGGGACTCGAACCCCGGACCCGCTGATTAAGAGTCAGCTGCTCTAACCAACTGAGCTAGCGGCGCCTGCTGACGTCGTAGACCTTAGCATCCTGATCGGCGGGAGGAAAAATCGAAATCCGGGCCGTCGAGGCGGGCGCCGAGCGGGTCACCCGTACACAGGCCCAGAGCAGGACGTCGGGGCCCGGCAGCCACGGGTTACGGGTGTCGGGGGCCACCACCCACCGGGGCCCGGACGAGGTGGAACCGCAGGCCAGGGGCGGCACGGTCACGGCGTCGCCGGTGCCGTGGCAGAGCAGCGGCGGGACCCTGTTCTCATGGTCGTCCGGCCCCCCGGGCGCCTGCGGGTGCTCTTCCGTCACGGGCTCGGGACGGCTGCCCCACTCCTCCCATTCGAGCAGCGACGGCAGCCGCTGGGCGGTCCCGGGAGCGGCGAACAGCAGCATCCGCCCGCGGTGTGTGGCGACCGGCCCCGAGCCGGGCCCGTCGGCCCACAGATGCTCCAGCATGCGCCGCCCGAAGAGCGCGGGCACATTGACCACGTCGAACGCAGAGCCGCACGGCAGCACACCGGGTGAGCCGGGGTGAGCCTGCCACTGGGTGAGGGTGGAGCGCGGATAGGCCGTGGCGCCGGCGAGCCAGGCGGCGCCCGCCGGGGTGACCTGCGCGGTCTGATGTCCGGCCGGGTTCCCGGGCGGGGATCCGGCCTGGGATCCGGTCCGGTCCCGCAGCGCGGCGAAGATGTCGACGCTGTGGTGGGACCCGGTGCCGGGGTACAGGGTCGATTCGTCTGGCAGCCATGCGCTCATGTGCACAGGTCTACCGGGAGTGACGGTCCGGATTCCAAGAGTTGCCGGAAATGGGGACAGGGGGGTGGAGGGGGGAGTATCTTGCCCGCGGGCATATGCCAGCGGCTGTACCCGGAGTCAGCTCCGGGCAAGGGCCGGATGCTCCGGCGTCACGGCCTGGCGCCGCCCAGCAGGCTCCGGCCGAATTCGATCATCTTCTTCGCGTAGTCCTCGGTCCACTCCGCGCGCTCCGCGATGTCCGCCGTGGTCAGCCGGTCGAACCGGCGCGGGTCGGCCAGCTGGGCAGCGGCGATCGCCTGGAACTCGACCGCACGGTCGGTCGCGGCGCGGAACGCCAGGGCGAGCTCGGTGGCGCGGGCCAGCATCTCCTTCGGGTCGTCCATCGACTCCAGGTCGAAGAAGTGCTCGGGATCGGCGACCACCGCTGACGGCTCGAAGAGCAGGGGCGCGGGGCGCAGCCGCTGCCGCTCGTTCCGCTCGGGTTGTGCCATGTGGTGTTCCTCCTTCGGTGGGCCCGACGGCCACCCTCTATTGTCCAACCCGCCGCAAGTGCGCTTCGCGGGCGGTGCGCGGGGCCAGTGTGCGGGGGCGCTCACCAGCACACCGCCGGACGCGACGCGCGCCCCCGGTGGCCTATCGCGCACGGCCCGGCGGCGTTACGGACGCCGTCGCAGAGGCGACGTCACGGCGCCCACCGCACCCGGTGTTCCGCGAGATGTGCCAGGACCGCGTGGTTCGCCTCCCAGCCGTCGGGGAATTTCACCGTGACGCCCAGTTGGACCGGTTCCGTCGACGGATGTTCGTCCAGCAGGTCGGCGACGCCCTCGCGGCAGACCACGATGCAGGCATGGCGGTGGCGCGAGGCCAGGACGCACAGCCGGCCCGTCTCGAGGTGGAACGCCGTGGCATCCGGGCGGCCGGACAGCGGGTGCAGGACCACCGTCACATCGAATTCGCGGCCCTGGAGCCGGTTCGCCGTGTCCACCGCCACACCCGTCACACCGAGCTCCGCGAGCGCCGCCCGTACCGCCGCGGCCTGGTCGCGGTGGGCGGTGCCGACCGCGACCCGGTCCGCCGTCACCGCGGTGGGCTCGGGGGAGCGCTCGCTCGTCGCCGCGCCGCCGCGGTCCAGCAGCCGACGGACCACCAGGGCCACTGCCCGTACCGCCTCCGGATCCGTGCGCGGGGTGTGCCGGGCCGGAAGTTCGAGCAGGCCCCAGCCGGACTCCGCGGCCTCGTCCAGCACCCGGTCCGGGGCGGAACCGTCCGACGCGACGCCGAAGGACAGCCGCCGGTCGCCGTGGTCCGTGCCGCTGCGGAACGGGGTGAACGGGTAGAACGCGTCCGAGACCAGCGGCGCTGCCGACGCGGGCAGCCGCCACGACACCGGAAGCCGGTGCTGCGGCAACTCCGGGTTGTGCGCCAGCAGCGTGGAGACCGCGCTCGCCGAGGGGTCGTACGACAACCCCGCCCACTGGTCCGCACCGACGATCGAGAACGGGTCCAACTGCCCCGGATCGCCGACGAACAGCGCCCGTTCGAAGAGTCCGGCGACGGCCAGCAGCGCATCCGAGCGCATCTGGTACGCCTCGTCGACGATCGCGTGCCCCCACGGCTCGACGTTCTTCACATGCGCCCACTTGGCAGCCGTCGAGATGACGACGTCAAGACCGGCGAGGTCCGCCGCCTTTGCCGACTTCCGTACGTTGGCCAGGCCGTCCAGCGCCTTGTCGTACGGGTCCGAGTCATTGCTGTGCAGCCTTCCGACCGGCAGCCCCGGGTCCTTCTCGGCCAGCCGCACCACCAGGTCGTCGACCTGGGCATTGGTCTGCGCGACCACCATCAACGGGCGCCCGGCAGAGGCAAGTTCGAGCGCGGCGCGCACGACGAGCGTGGATTTTCCCGCACCCGGCGGGGAGTCCACCACGATGCCGCGTGCCGTGCCGTGCAGCGTGTCGTCCAGGATCGCGGTGGTTGCCCGCCCCGCCGCTGCGCCCGGGTCGAATACGGCTGTCACAGAAGGTCCTCCGCGGTCACGGGGTCGGGGTTCTCGGCAGTGGCGCCCGGCGGACCGCCGTGCGTCCAGGGGGTGTCCTCCGGGTCCGGCAGCTTCGGGCCGCCGCGCTGGTCGTGCTCGAACAGCGTCCACGCGATCCGGTCGCCCGGCTCCGGCAGCGAACCCGGGGCCGGCTCCTTGCTCCGGCCCATCCGGTCGGTGATCCGCAGCACGAGCAGGATCTCCTCCGGTCCGGCGGCGTCCTCGGAGGCGTACGCCACGAACTCGGCGGTCTGCGGCCTGCCGTCCAGCGAGCGGTACACCTTCGTCCGCTCACCGAGATGCGGGCGCTCGTCCGTCCGGACCGTGACCAGCGGGCGCGGCGAGGGCCGCTTCGACTCGCTGTACGCCATCACCACCTCCGTCACCTCCCCGACGAACGCCTCGCCGGCCAGCCGCCGCCCGGCCAGCACCAGCGGATCGTCCAGCGCCTCCTGCGCCTCCAGCTGTGCCTGCGCCGTCTCCCGCGACGCCAGCTTCTGGGCTGCCGTCACCGCGTCGTCCCGGCGCGGCTGCGGCGGCTCCCCGGACCGCACCCGGTCCCGGTGGCCGGTGAACGACCAGCGGTCCCGGGTCCAGCGGTCCTCGGACCTGGCCCCGGGCGGCAGCTGCGCCATCAGGTCCAGCCCCCGCCACACCGCGTCCCAGGTCGGCCGCAGCACCCCGGCGAGCAGTGATCCGATCTCCCGCTCGGCCGCTGTCAGTTCGGCGAGCCGGGCGTCGGCCGCGAGCCCGTCCTCGGCCGCCGCGAGCGCGGTGCGCGACCGGTCGTACTTCTCGATCGCCGGTGCGAGCAGCCGGTTGTCGAACGCCGGGTCCGTGGCCGGACCGGCCGGCGGGCACACCAGTTGGCCGCCGCTGTCCCGCTCCAGTTCGGCCCGGAGCGCGGCCTGTGCCCCGGACTCGCCCGCCGGAGGGTCGATCCAGGCGAGCAGCGCCCCCAGATGCTGGTCCTCCAGCGTGGACTGTCCGGTGGCCCAGTGCCGGTTCAGCAGATCGGTCGCGGCGAGGAGCAGCGAGGACCCCGGCACCCGGGCCCGCTCCCCGTAGTGCGTCAGCCAGCGGCCGAGCAGCGGGACGCGGGCAGGCGCAGGGTACGGGGTGTCCGGATCGTCCTCGGCGGTGCGCCGGAACCGCATGGAACGGCCCAGCAGCCGTACGAAGTCGATGCCCGCCCGGCTCGGCACGATCAGCTGCGGCGCGTCCGTGCACAGCTCGACCTCGACCTTGACCTTCTTGCCGGTCCCGGGATCGGTCTCGTTGCGCTCGGCCGGCTCGACCACGTCCGCGTACGACTCGATGTGCGGCAGGACCGTCTCGGCCAGGTCGGCGAGGAACGCGAACCGCAGGTCACGGTCGCGCGGCTGGGCCACAGCCAGCAGCCGGGGCGCGTCCCGGTCGGTCCCCACGAGTGCGCCGAGCGGGGCGCCGGCCTCACCGGCGGTGGTCAGCGGCACGAGGACGAACGGCCGGTCGGTGAGATGGCAGTGGGCAACGGTGGCCAACGGCTGCGCCCGCCCGCTCTCCACGGCCTCGAGCCGGGCCAGGGTGCTGATCAGCGACATGCCGTTCCGCCCTCCGGAGCCGCCGGGCCGGTCGCCCTCTCCAGCGCCTCCGCGCGCAGGACCGCCGCGCGGCGCAGGGCCGCGACCGTCGGATCCGACGGGTCGCCCTCCTTGCCCGCGGCCGCGGCCAGCACCTCGGTGACCGTCGTCAGACCGCCGAGCTCGCCCCGAACGCTCCGGCCCAGCGCCTGCACCGCACCGGCCGCTCGTGCCTTGGCCCGGCAGTGGAAGGCCAGTTCGCAGGCGGCCAGGCACTCCGGTGCGTACGCCGCTGTGACCGATTCGACCGCGGCCGTCAGCTCCTGCGGCGAACACTCCGGGTCGAAGGTGGTGCCCTCGGGCAGAGCGGCCGCGATCTCCTCGATCCGGGTCAGCCGGGTCAGCTGGCGGCGGGTGACCGCGCGCTGCTTGCGCACATCGACGACCGACGCCGTCGGCAGGTTGGAGAAGTCCTTCGGGCAGACCAGCAGCACCCGGTGGCCGACCTCCGCGCCCTGCGTGACCGCAGCAATGCGCTCCAGCGCCAGGACGTACACCGCGGACTGCCTGGCCGCCGCGCCGACCTTGGCGGCGTCCGCCGAGCTGTCGATCATGGGGAACGACTTGATCTCCACGACCGTCCACCGGCCGTCGGGGTGCACCACCACCGCGTCCGGCTCCAGATAGGCGGGCGAACCCGCCACCTCGAGGGCGAGCATCGGATGGTCGAGCAGCGCCCAGCCGCCCGCCCCCGTCGCTTCCCGCAGCGCCAGCGCCGTACGGGCCGCGCGCCCTTCGGGACCGGCCGCCGTCAGATCCGGCACCAGGACCTCTCGCGGCGCCTCACTGCTGCCGCCGAGCCGCTCGTACATCAGCCGCATCAGCTCGGTGCCGCCGTCGGCCTTGACCTTCGCCTCGAAGGCGTTGCCCCGCATGAACGCGAACTGCGACTGGCCGAACGCGGCGGGGGAGCCGAGCGCCGTCGTCAGCGCGGCCTTGTCCACCCCGGCGCCGTCCAGCAGGGCGCGCCGCTTGCAGCCGGGGTTCGCGGCGAGGGCGGCCAGCGCGCGGGCATCGAGCGGATGCGGGGCGACGGCCGGACCGCGCAGCTCAGCGAGCCGCTGCCGGAGCGCCGTCGCCTGCTGCGTCGCCCGATGCTGCGTCATCGGTGGAGTCTGCGGAGGAGGTCCGCTGGCCGGGGATTCGCTCACCCGCGGAAGTCTTGCATCCGGCACTGACAATCGGGGACTTCGTGGCCGAAGCGGCCGGTGCGAACGGTGCCCGCACCGCGGCCTTGACCCGGTCGGCGAGCCGCATCACCGGCCTGGTCAGCAGCGCGCCGACGCCCATCACGGCAGCGCCCGCGAGCGCGTCGAGGAAGTAGTGGTTGGCCGTGCCCATCACGACGATCGTGGTGACCAGCGGGTACATGATGCCCGCGGCCCGTACGAGCGGGTGCCGCGCGTGGCGCCAGAGCAGGATCCCGCACCACAGCGCCCAGCCGACGTGCAGACTCGGCATCGCGGCGTACTGGTTGGTCATCCAGCCCATCCCGCGCGGCGCGCTCGCCTCGGTGCCCCACCAGCCGTACGAGCTGTACTGGGCCATCGTGTCGACGAAGCCGTGTGTGGCGTGCAGCAGCCGCGGCGGGCAGGTCGGCAGCAGCGCGAAGCCGATCAGGCCGAGCAGTGTGGAGGTCATCAGCCAGGTGCGGGCGGCGCGGTACCCGGCCGTGCGACGCCGGTAGATCCAGGTCAGGACGGCCGGGGTGACCAGGTAGTGCAGTGAGGCGTACGCGAAGTCGGCGGGTATCCCGAGGGACGGGTGGGCCGTCATCAGCCGGTTGAGCGGGTGCTCGGCGTTGAGGAAGAGCGTCTTCTCCAGATGCAGTATCCGCAGCCCGTGGTCGACGGCGGTCGACACATCGCTGCGGACCAGCAGCCGGCCCACCGAGTAGACCGCGTACACGACTGCTATCAGCGGAAGCTCGGCCCACCAGCGAGGCCGGTGGCTCGGCGCGGGCGCGGTCGTGGCAAGCGGCATCCGGAAGCTCTCCATCATGTGTTCATGCGACCGAGGGCGGCCGTTCAACCGTACGGTGCAGATCGGCCACGATTCCCCCAGGGATACCCCTGCGGATGCCCCGGTTCGTGCGGAGATTTCCCCGCGGGGAAGGGGACGCCTGTTCGGTCCCGGAGGTTGCCTGCCGGACACGTGAGCGATGATGGAAAAAGGCGGATCACCCGTCCCTGTTGTCGTTTTCTCCGCACCAAGATTCAGGGAGAGCCGTCATGGCACCGCGTATCCTGCTCGCCCGGCACGGCCAGACGGAATGGTCGGTCAGGGGCAATCACACCGGCAGGACGGACATTCCCCTGCTCGACGCGGGCCGCGCGGGAGCCAAGCTGCTGGGCGAGCGGCTGCACCGTGGACCGTGGGCGGACCTGCCGGGCCTGGAGGTCCGCACCAGCCCGCTCGTCCGTGCCAGGGAGACCTGCGAGATAGCGGGCTTCGCGGACCGGGCGCGGCCGTGGGACGCGCTCATGGAGTGGGACTACGGGGCGTACGAGGGCATGACACCGGCCGAGATCCAGGCGATCCGGCCGGGCTGGTTCATCTGGCGCGACGGGGTTCCGGAGGGCGAGACCCTGTCCGAGCTGTCGGCCCGTGCGGACGAGATCGTCGACTGGGCGCGCTCGGCCGACCGCGACGTGCTGGTCTTCGCACACGGTCACATCCTGCGCGCGCTGGGGGCGCGCTGGCTGGGTGAGGACGTCTCGTTCGCGTCCCGCATCCGCCTGGACCCGACGTCGCTGTCGGTGCTGGGATGGGCATACGGGGCGCCGGCACTCGAACGCTGGAACGACACGGGCCACCTGGACCGGTGAGGTCCTGCCCCTGCCCGGCAGTGTGGTGTCCTCGATCGCCGGACGGGCTTGAATTGCCGCCCGGCGACTGAGGCGAACCGCCGCCCGATCCCGGCCCGCCCGCCCGATCCCGGCCCGCCCGGCCGAACCCGGCCCGTCCGGCCGAACCCGGCCCGTCCGGCGTTCGAGGACAGGCCGGCGGACCGGACCCGGGTGCGTGAGGCGTGGGACGGCACTTGGACGGCTTTCCGTCCTACGCCTCCGCCCCCACCTCCCCGTACCGCTCCAGGAACTCCGTCACCTCAGGTGACCCCCGCTGCGCCCGCAGCACCTGCACCGCCGCCGCCAGCATCGCCCGGATGCGGGAGGACCGGACCTGGGCGAGCAGGTCCAGCACCTGCTGCCCCGCCGTGGCCGCCTCCGCCGCAGCCCCCGCCCGGGCCAGGTCCGTCGTCAGCTCGGCACGGTACAGCGCCAGGTTCCGGGTGAAGTGCGGATCCTGGAGCTGCGTGGCCCGCCGCGCATGGCGGGCCGCCCGCGGCCAGTCGCCCAGCGCCGACCAGCACTGCGCCTCCAGCATCTCCAGCTCCGCCTCCCGGAAGAACGTCATCCACTCCGGGTCGGCATCGGACGCCCCACGGCCGAACGCCGCGTGCGCCCGCCCCAGCGCCCGTTCGCAACCGCTGCGGTCGCCGAGCCCGGCCCGGCCCCCTGCCTCCCGCAGCGCGAGCAGCGCCAGCAGCCGCGGTGAGCCCAGTGGTCCCGCCGCCCGCTGTCCGGCCTCCGCCGCGCGTACCGCCTCACGGGCCCGTCCCGTGTCCCTCGCCAGGAACGACGCATTGCAGAACGCATGCGCCTCCAGTGCCGGGTCCCCGGCCACCCGAGCCGTGGCCAGCGCCTCCGCGTAGTGCGAGCGGGCGTCCTCGAAGCGTCCCGAGTCATGGGCCAGCCACCCCACCGAGATGGCCAGTTCACCGGCCCCGGCGTGCAGCCGGTCGGAGGTGGACCGGCGGGTGGTGGTCCCCTCGTCGAGCAGCGCGTACGCCGCCCGCAGCGGCTGCGCGGCCCGCCGGTAGAGGCCGCCGCCGCCGTGCCGGTCGTCCAGCAGCCGGATCTGCCGTACCGCCTTCTCGACGGCCGTCACCTCGGCCTCGCCGACCCGCCGTTGGACGGGGGCGGCAGCGGCGGCGATGGTCGTGGTGCCGAGGCCGAGGCCCAGGGATGCGGCCGCCATCGCGGTGGTGCCGCTCGTCATGAATACGCGACGCAGCACGTCGCTCTCCTCGTCGGTGTCGCTGTGGAGCGTGGGGGGTGGTCGGGTATCAGAGCTGTCAGGACTTTCGGGGGCGTTGCCGGCGGTTCTCGCCGCCCGGCCGCGAACGGACTCGCGTGCCGAGAAGCCCAGGTCCGCCAGGGTCGCCCCGGGGAACATGTGCAGGAAGACTCGTTCGTACGCGTAGTTGGGACAGCGGATCTCGCCGGACTCCACGCGTCCGATGTACCGGGCGTCGCACGCGACCTGCTCGCCGATCTCGCGGGCGGACCTGCGTACCGCGGCAGCGAACTCCCCGGCGGAGCGCGGTCCGCGCAGCCGCCGGAAGGTGAGGTTGGGAACTGCCTCTGTCGACACCATGGCTGGGCCCTCTCTGGTGCAAGCCGGGCGCCTGTCTCCGGTGTCCCGGCGGAGCAAGAACGTACCCGTTGTGACAGACCGCACACGCAGCGTTTGCGTACAAAACGGATATCTCACCCACGATCCGCCATGAACTGCCACCCTTTGCGGCGGTGCCGCACCGTAGCCCTTGACGTAGCCGACGCGTTGGTCCATGCGGAGACGGAGTCCGGCTCCGTCCGGCGATGAGAGGAGAGGTCCCTTGTTGCATCTCGGCACGGAGGCCGTCGGCTCGCGGACGACTGCGACGACCCGAACGGCGACGACCAGTATTTCCCCCACCCGTACGGCGAAGGCCGATCCCGGAACGGCGGAGTGCAATCCCCCCGACGCCCCCCTCGGCGCCGGCCCCTGTGATCTGGTGACCGTTCCGGCCCGCCAGGGGCTGGAGGCCGTGGACATCCTGCGCCGCAGCGCCGATCAGGAGGCCGTCGGCCCGGTTCTGCACGACGGCGCCTGCGACACCCTCGGCTTCCTGGTGCCGCCGGGCACCGCCGAGGCCTGGGACGTACCGGGCAGTGCCTGTACGCAGACGAACGGCCGCGGACTGCGCCTCCCCGCCGAGCCGCCGGTCTCCGGCAGCGGCTGGCTGCTGCCGCCCGCCGACGACGCCCAGGTCACCGACCCGGCCGCGCTGCGCGCCGCGCTCGACCAGGCGGCCCGGCTGATCGAGGCGGCCGACAACTGCTGCTGAGCCCATAATGGCCAGGTGGGCGGGTTCCCCCGCCGCTGCCGGTCCAGCACCGGCCCGGGCGATGAGCAGTGAGTAGGGACGAGCGTCAGTGGCACGTCGAGGTGCGTCGAGCGGCGGCGCGGGCGCCCGGAAACGAGCGGACCGCACGTCCGACCGCAAGCCGGAGACCCTCTCCGAGCCCGTCGACGGCGGTCTCGCCGAGCTGATCCCCGACCGGGAGCGGCCGCACGCCTGGACGCTGACCCTCGATGGCGCCCCGCAGTCCCACGTCGACCTCGACGACCCCTCGCATCTCTCCTTCGCCTACCAGCGCCGGATCGGCCACATCGCCGATCTGGCCGCCCCTGCCGGGCAGCCCCTGCACGTCGTGCACCTGGGCGGCGGCGCCTTCACCCTCGCCCGGTACATCGCCGCGACCCGGCCGCGCTCCACTCAGCAGATCGTCGAGCTGGACGCGGCGCTCGTCCAACTGGTCCGCCGGGAGCTGCCGTTGGACCCGCAGGCCCGGATCCGGGTCCGCTCCACCGACGCCCGCGCCGGGCTCGGGAAGATCTCGGACGACTGGGCGGATCTCGTCATCGCCGATGTCTTCAGCGGAGCCCGTACGCCCGCCCACCTCACCAGCGCCGAGTTCCTCACCGATGTGCGCCGGGTCCTGAATCCCACCGGGCAGTACGTGGCCAACCTCGCCGACGGTCCGCCGCTGGCCCATCTGCGCGGCCAGATCGCCACCGCTGCCACCGTCTTCCCGGAGCTGGCACTCGCCGCCGATCCGGCCGTGCTGCGCGGCCGCCGCTTCGGCAACGCCGTGCTGCTCGCCTCGGCGCTCCCGCTGAGGGTCGCCGAACTGACCCGCCGGGTCGCCACCGACCCACACCCCGGACGCGTCGAACACGGCAAGGAGCTCGCCGACTTCACCGGCGGCGCGGCGGCGGTGAGCGACGCGGACGCCCGTCCGTCACCCGCCCCTCCGCCCTCCGCCTTCGACTGAGCGGCCGGCGATCAGACGATCTCGACCACCGGCGGATGGTCGTTCCATGTGCAGAAGACCGACACCGTCGACCCGTCATCGGTGGTGAATTCCACCCGGATCCAGGTCGTGGTCGTCCAGACCTGCATCGACCAGCCCGGATCCGGTGTCGCCGAGACGAGCTTCGCCCAGTCGGTGCCGAGCTCGAAGACGACCCGCCCGCCGTCCGTCGGGTAGCTCTTCACCGTGCCGGAGCGCTTGGCCGGGCGCGCGGGCGAAGGGCTGCTCGACGGGGTGCGGGACGGTTGCCCGGGCGGGGTCGCGGACGGCTTCGGCGCGGTACGAGGAGTGCTGCTCCGCTTCGGTGTCGGCGAGGCCTGCGGGCGCCGCGTCGAGGACGACAGCGCGTCTGCCCCGCTGTGGCCGTCACGGGCGCTCGCGGAGATGGGCACCGCGCGCGGCGGGTCGTACGCCGTCCCCGCCATCACCGTGTGCACACCCCACCACGTCAGCGTGACCGCAGCGCCGGTGGCGAGCGACCACGCGAGCGCGTGTACGAGTCCTCGTTGCATCCGGCACATCCTGCACCACAAGCCCCGTGCTGTCCCCGGACCCTCACGGACAGGACTGCGGGCCGGTCCATGGCGTACGGTGCCGCCCATGCCAAGTGTGCTCGTGGTCGAGGACGACCAGTTCGTACGTTCCGCCCTCATCCGGCACCTGACCGAGGCCTCCCATACGGTACGGAGTGTCGGCACCGCGCTGGAAGCGCTGCGCGAAGTCGCCCACTTCCGATTCGATGTGGTCATCCTCGACCTCGGCCTGCCCGATCTCGACGGATCCGAGGCCCTGAAGATGCTCCGCGGCATCACCGACGTACCCGTGATCATCGCGACCGCGCGGGACGACGAGAGCGAAATCATCCGGCTGCTGAACGACGGCGCCGACGACTACCTGATCAAGCCGTTCTCGGTGGAACACCTGTCGGCGCGGATGACCGCCGTGCTGCGCCGCTCGCGCGCCGCCGGGGGCGAGGCGCCGCCGCCGAGCGTCATCCAGGTCGGCGGACTCTCCATCGATCCGCTGCGTCGCCAGGCCGAACTGGACGGCACCGCGCTCGACCTGACCCGCCGCGAGTTCGATCTGCTGACCTTTCTCGCCGGGCGTCCCGGGGTCGTCGTCCCGCGCAAGGAACTCCTGGCCGAGGTCTGGCAGCAGTCGTACGGCGACGACCAGACCATCGACGTCCATCTCTCCTGGCTGCGACGGAAACTGGGCGAGACGGCGGCCAGGCCGCGCTATCTGCACACCCTGCGCGGCGTCGGCGTAAAACTCCAGCCGCCCGCGGCGCAGCCGCCGGGCCCGGAGCAGCCCGTATGAGATGGGCCCTGGTCAAGGTCTGCCTGGCCGTCACCGCGTTGGTCGTCGTCGCCTTCGCCGTACCGCTCGGTCTCGTCATCAAGGAGATGGCCCGCGACCGGGCCTTCTCCGACGCCGAGCGGCAGGCCGCCACGATCGGTCCGACCCTCTCCATCACCACCGACCGCGCCGAACTGGAGACGGCCGTCCTCACCACCGAGCCGGGCGGCGAGGGCCGGATGGCCGTCCATATCCCCGCCTCCGAGGAGCCGGACAGCAGACCGGTCGAGATCGGCACCCGGCGCGCCACCCGCAAGGACGTGGAGACCGTACGCATCTCGGGGCGCGCCTCGATCAGCGAGGTCACCGGCGGTTCCGCGCTGCTCCAGCCGACCGCGCTGGGCTCCGGGGGCATCGCCGTCGTCGAGGTGTTCGTACCCGAGGGCGAGGAGTCCAACGGGGTCGCCACCGCCTGGCTGATGCTGGCGGGCGTCGGTGTCGCGCTGATCGTCGGCTCGGTCGCGGTCGCCGACCGGCTCGGCGTACGGATGGTGAAGCCCGCCCAGCGGCTCGCGCGCCGCCCACGACCTGGGGGAGGGCAAGCTGGGGACCAGGGTCCGCGAGGAGGGACCGACCGAACTGCGGTCCGCCGCCGTCGCGTTCAACTCCATGGCCGACCAGGTCGTCCAGCTCCTCGCCAACGAACGGGAGCTGGCCGCCGATCTCTCGCACCGGCTGCGCACCCCGCTCACCGTCCTGCGCCTCAACGCCGCCTCGCTCGGCGAGGGCCCGGCCGCCGAGCAGACCCGGGCCGCCGTCGAGCAGCTGGAGCACGAGGTCGACACGATCATCCGCACCGCCCGCGAACAGCGCCCGCAGACCCAGGGGCGCAGCGGCGGGCCCGGGGCCGGTTGCGACGCCTCCGAGGTGATCCGGGAACGGATGGACTTCTGGTCGGCGCTCGCCGAGGACGAGGGGCGCGAGGTGCGCCTCGCGGGAGTGGACCGTACGGTACGCATCCCCGTCGCCCGGCCCGAACTCGTCGCCGCGCTCGACGCGTTGCTCGGCAACGTCTTCCGGCACACCCCGGAGGGCACCGCCTTCGCCGTCGACGTGCACCACAGCGGCGACGCCGTGATCGTGCTGGTCTCGGACGCGGGCGGCGGCATAGCCGACCCCAAGGCCGCGCTCGCGCGCGGCGGAAGCGGTGGGGGAGGGGCGCGGGGCTCGGTGGGCTCGACCGGGCTCGGCCTCGACATCGTCCGCCGGGTCGCGGAGTCCACCGGCGGCGATGTGCGAATCGGGCGGTCGGTGCTCGGCGGCACGGAGGTCCGCATCTGGATCTGGCTCGACGGGCGCCGGCCCGGGCAGGGCGGACGCCGCCACCGGGTGGGCCGACAGCGCCGCCGTCTCCGGTCCGCGAGCCGGTCTTAACCAGCTCCGATGCGTCCCTTAAGGCAATCCTAAGAACATCAACTCATGTCCAATACAGCCTATTTGTCGGTCTCGGTGTCGCTAGCGTGCTCCCGCACCCACACCCCCGTACGACAGAGGCAGGCACGCAATGGGCACCACCAGTACGCACCGGCGCACGGCGAGCACCAGGACCAAGGCGATCGGCGCCGTTGTCGCCGCGGCAGTGATCGGCTCCGCGGTCTTCGCGCTCACGGGCACGGCGCAGGCCGCTTCGGTCGGCGCCGCGTACACCAGGACCAGCGGCTGGACGGGCGGCTACACCGGGCAGTACGTCGTCACCAACGACACCGACAAGGTCCAGACGGACTGGACACTCGAATTCGACCTGCCCGCGGGCACGAAGATCAGCTCGCTCTGGAACGGCGAGCACACCGTCAGCGGCAGTCATGTCACCGTGAAGCCCGCCAGCTGGAACAAGCAGCTGGCACCCGGCAAGACGGTCACCGTCGGCTTCGTCACCGCCTCGGACGGCACGGCGGCGGACCCGACCCGCTGCCTGATCAACAACGCCAAGTGCTCCGTCGACACCGGCGCGACCCCGGAGCCCAGCGGCCGCCCGACCGGGACCGCGACCCCGAACCCCACGGCCACCCCCACCCCCACGGCCAAGCCCTCGCAGACCGCCACGGCGACCCCCACCTCCACTCCCACGCCCACACCCACCGCGACCGAGGGCGGCGGTGGTACGGCGGGCGGCGCCGGCTTCGCCCCGTACGTCGACACCTCCCTCTACCCGGCGTACGACCTGGTCGACACCGTCAACAGGACCGGAGTGAAGGAGTTCAACCTCGCCTTCATCACCTCCGGCAGCAACTGCGCCCCGCTCTGGGGCGGCGTCACCGCCCTCGGCGACGACCACGTCGCCTCCCGGATCGGCGCGCTGCGTGCCAAGGGCGGCGACGTCCGGGTCTCCTTCGGCGGCGCGGCCGGCTCCGAACTGGCGCTCAACTGCACCTCCGCCACCGACCTCGCCACGGCGTACGGCAAGGTCATAGACACGTACAAACTCACCAAGGTCGACTTCGACATCGAAGGCGGAGCGCTGCCCGACACGGCGGCCAACTCCCGCCGCGCCCAGGCGATCGCACAGCTCCAGAAGTCCCACCCGAACCTCGACGTCTCCTTCACGCTGCCGGTCATGCCCGAGGGCCTCACCCAGCCGGGCGTGGACCTGATCGCCGACGCGAAGAAGAACGGCGTCAAGGTCGGCGCGGTCAACATCATGGCGATGGACTACGGCGCCTCGTACAGCGGCGACATGGGCTCGTACGCGATCCAGGCGGCGACCGCGACGCAGGCCCAGATCAAGGGTGTGCTCGCGCTGTCGGACGCGGCGGCGTGGAAGGCCGTGGCCGTCACCCCGATGATCGGCGTGAACGACGTCAGCACCGAGATCTTCAAGGTCGAGGACGCCACGCAGCTGGTGAAATTCGCCCAGGAGAAGGGCCTGGGCCGGCTGGCGATGTGGTCGGGCACGCGGGACAAGGCGTGCGCGGGCGGGGCGAAGCCGTCGGCGGACGCGTCGTGCAGCTCGATCGTGCAGGAGCCGCTCGCCTTCACCAAGGCGTTCGGCGCGTACAAGTAGCCCCACTCCACCCCGCAGACCGCCACCCCCCCCGCGCGCATCCCGGCCGGCCCCCACACCCCCCACATCCGGCCGGGGTGCGCCCCCTCCTTTTCGGCAAGACGTGAGCCGCAGCCCGTGCATCCGGCGGATGGTCCCGGGCCGTCCTCGGCCGGGCGGCAACTCAACCCCGTCCGGCGATTGAGGACGAAGCGTGGACGCGCCCACGCAACCCGCGCCCACACCTCTGCCGCACGGTTCGGAGAGAGAACGCGGATGCGGCCCCACGCGCCCCCTGACTCCATACCCCGTTCACCTTCCAGTGGGCGGACCAGCGAAATCCGGTCGTGGTCGAACCGGCCCGATGACGCACGCAAAAACAGCGACCCCGGTCTGCTTCTGTCGGACACCCGCACCCTGTCTCTCGTCGGCGCCTCGCCGGCCTGGGCGTATTCAGAGGAGCGCCCTGTCCGTAGATGGTGCCCGGAGGCTTAGGCAAGACTTCGGCGGGACACGGTCGCGTGACTTGCAGGACACACTCGGGCAACGGAACCGTCTTCAACTCTTGACACCCACCCCCTTGAGGAAGCAACCTTCCGGCATCGGCGCATGGGAGCGCTCCCACATCGCACGGGAAATTCTCGTGCGGACGGCACTGCCCGTGTCTTCCCCCCTGCACCATCTGGCACTTGCCCTCACCTGCGCGTACAGCGCGCAGTCAGAACGCCAGTCCCGCCCTGGAACAAGGAGTAGTGGAATGCGTATCACCCGCACCGTCGCCGGCCGGCGTCGCAGAGCCGCGCTGGTGGCCACCACGGGCCTGACGGCCACCGCCCTGTTGCTGACCGGATGCAGCGACTCGGACACATCGGACTCCAGCGGGAGCTCCGACGCAAACGGGAAGATCACGTTGACCGTTGCCGACTTCGGGCAGTTCGGTTACAAGGAAGCGGGTCTTTTCGCCAAGTACCACGAGCTCCACCCGAACATCACGGTCAAGGAGGACGTCACCGCCGACGAGAAGGTCTACTACCCCAAGCTGCTCCAGCAGCTGAACTCGGGCAGCGGGCTGGCGGACGTCCAGGGCCTCGAGGTCGGCCGCATCAAGGAGCTCGTCGACACCAAGGCGGACCAGTTCGCCGACCTCAGCAAGGTGATCAACGTCGGCGACTGGGTGTCCTGGAAGGAGAAGCAGGCCACCACGCCCGACGGAAAGGTGATCGGCGCCGGTACCGACATCGGACCGATGTCGCTCTGCTACAACACCGACCTCTTCAAGAAGGCCGGTCTGCCGACCGACCGCGAGGAGGTCGCCGCGAAGGTCGCCGGGGGCTGGGAGGACTACCTCAAGCTCGGTGAGGAGTACAAGAAGAACGCCCCCAAGGGCACTTTCTTCATGGACTCCGCCAGCGCGATGTTCAACGCCGTCGTCAGCTCGAACGCGCAGCAGTACTACGACGAGAGCGGCAAGGCGATCTACAAGGACAGCCCCAGCGTCAAGCAGGGCTGGAACCTGGCGGCCGAGGCAGCGGACAAGAAGCTGACCCAGGGCCTCGCCCAGTTCAACGACCCGTGGAAGGCCGCCCTGCGCAAGGGAACCGTCGCCACCGTGGCCTGCCCTGCCTGGATGGCCGGTCAGATCTCGATCAACGCCGGTGACGCCAACAAGGGCAAGTGGAACATCACCACCGCGCCCGGCGCGACGGCTGCCAACTGGGGCGGCTCGTTCCTCGGCGTGCCCAAGTCGGGCAAGAACGTCGACGAGGCCACCAAGCTCGTCAAGTGGCTGACCGCCCCCGAGCAGCAGGCCGCCGTCTTCAAGGCGATCGGCAGCTTCCCGTCCAACAAGGGCGCGTACGAGCTGCCCGACGTGAAGAACGCCAAGCTCCCGTACTTCAACGACGCGCCGATCGGCCAGATCTACGCCGGTGAGGCCAAGTCCATCCCCGAGACCGTTCTCGGCCCGAAGGACGGCGTCATCAAGGACACCATCTCCACCCAGATCAACAACATGGAGCAGCGCAACACCAGCCCCGACGACGCGTGGAAGGCAGCGACCGAAGCGATCGACAAGGCGATCGGCTGACGGTTGCAGCAGCGGGCGGCCCCCGGGCCGCCCGCACCTGCGTGTCCCCACCCCGCGGGGCACCGGGGCCGCGCACAGCCCGTCTCCCGATGGGCTTGCACGGGGCGGCCGGGGAGGTACCCGGCCGCCCCGTGCAAGCCCACCGCACGCGCCTTCGGCCCATCCAGCCCCGTACCCGGGTAACCAAGCAATCCAGGGAAGGACTCCCGCCCGTGGCCACCTCGACTCCCACCCGGGATGCATACGCCCCGCCACCCCGCGGTTCCCAGCAGACACCGGCGAACGCCCGCCGAAGGACGTGGCGGAGCCGGCTCTGGCGGTTCGACGACAAGGCATCGCCGTACGCCTACATAGCCCCGTTCTTCCTCGTCTTCGGTGCCTTCGGGCTCTATCCGCTGATCTACACCGGCTGGATCGCCCTGCACCGGGTGGAGATGACCGGACTGAACCAGATGGAGTGGGTCGGCTGGGACAACTTCGACAAGATCCTGCACGACTCGGAGTTCTGGACGGCCGTCAGCAACACCTTCCTGATCGGCGTCATGTCGACGGTCCCGCAGCTGCTCGTCGCACTGGGCCTGGCCCATCTGCTGAACTACAAGCTCCGCGCCAGCACCTTCTGGCGGACGGTCATCCTCACCCCGTACGCCACCTCGGTGGCCTCCGCGGCCCTCGTCTTCGCCCTGGTCTTCCGGGCCGACGGCGGTCTGCTGAACTGGGCGCTGCACTTCGTCGGCCTCGGCGACACCAACTGGGTCAACGGGCACTGGACGTCCAAGATCGCCATCTCGGTCATCGTGATCTGGCGCTGGACCGGCTACAACACCCTGATCTACCTGGCCGCGATGCAGGCCGTACCGTCCGATCTGTACGAGGCGGCCTCGCTCGACGGAGCCTCGCGCTGGCAGCAGTTCCGCAAGGTGACCATCCCCTCGCTGCGGCCCACGATCCTCTTCACGATCGTCATCTCGACCATCGGTTCCATGCAGCTGTTCGGTGAGCCCCTGCTGCTGGAGGGCGGCACCCTCGGCGCGACCGGCGGCAACGAGAATCAGTACGAGACCCTCAGCGTCTACCTCTACAACTACGGCTGGAACCTGGGGCATCTCGGTCCGGCTGCCGCAGTGGCCTGGGCGATGCTCGCCCTCCTGCTGATCATCGCCGCGATCAACTGGCTCATCGGCCGCTTCGTACGCAAATCCGCGGTCTGACCGGGAGCGATATCCATGACCATGACCAGTCCCACCAAAGTTCCGGAGCTCGGCCTCCCGGCACGTTCCGCACACCGCGTACCGAAGCGCCCGAGCCGCTTCAAGCCCGGCGCCGGCAAGCAGCTGCAGGGCGGTCCGTTCGCCTACATCGCGCTGGCCGTCGTCGGCATCGGCTCGCTGCTGCCGCTGTACTGGACCCTGGTGGCCGCGTCCCACACCCAGGACGAAGTACTGGCCTCCACCCCGCCGTTCCTGCCGGGCGGCCGGCTGCTGCACAACCTCGACGCCGCCTGGAACCAGGCCCATCTGGGCAAGGCGATCGTCAACAGCGTCATCGTCTCCAGCTGCATCACGGTGGCGACGCTCTTCTTCTGCACCCTGGCCGGATACGCCTTCGCCAAGATGCGGTTCCGGGGCCGGGGCGCGCTGATGACCGGAGTCATCGCCACCCTGACCATCCCGCCGCAGCTCAGCGTCGTCCCGCTGTTCATGATGATGTCCGACATCGGCTGGGGCGGGAACCTCGAGTCGGTGATCTTCCCGACCCTGGTCAGCGCGTTCGGTGTGTTCTTCATGCGGCAGTACCTGAGCGAGGCGCTTCCGTACGAGCTGATCGAGGCCGCCAAGATCGACGGCGCGAACAACTTCCGCATCGTGCGGAGCGTGGTGCTCCCGGCGGCCCGCCCCGCGATGATGGTGCTCGGGATGCTCACGTTCGTACAGGCGTGGAACGACTTCTTCTGGCCCTATCTCGCCCTGAACCAGCAGAACCCGACGCTTCAGGTGGCCCTCGGCCAGCTGAGCGCCTCCTACACCCCCGACCAGAGCATCGTCATGGCCGGTGCACTGATCAGTACGCTGCCGCTGCTCATGGTCTTCGTGATCTTCGGCAAGCAGATCGTCGGAGGGATCATGTCCGGCGCCGTCAAGGGCTGACCCGACGGCGCCCCGGCCTCCGGGTGACGTTGCGTCACCCGGAGGACACTCCCTTCCTTCCCGGACGTCCGCACCACCTCTCCTTCTCTCTCCCTCCCCCTGCCTCTGTTCCGTCCACCCATGGGAGCGCTCCCGCATGACTGCCGTACGACCTGACATCACCCCTAAGCCGGCATCCGAGGCAACGAACTCGCCGACACTCTTCCCGACGGGCTTCGTCTGGGGGGCGGCCACGGCCGCCTACCAGGTCGAAGGCGCGGCTGCCGAGGGCGGCCGCACCCCTTCCATCTGGGACACCTTCAGCCACACCCCCGGCAAGGTCCTGGCCGGTGACACGGGCGATGTCGCCGCCGACCACTACCACCGCTACCGCGACGACGTGGCGCTGATGAAGGAGCTGGGACTCAAGGCCTACCGCTTCTCCGTCTCCTGGTCCCGGGTACAGCCCACCGGTCGCGGCCCCGCCGTCGAACGCGGCCTGGACTTCTACCGCAAGCTCGTCGACGAGCTCCTCGAAGCGGGCATCACCCCCGTCGCCACCCTCTACCACTGGGACCTTCCCCAGGAGCTGGAGGACGCGGGCGGCTGGCCCGAGCGGGCCACCGCCGAGCGCTTCGCCGACTACACCGCCATCATGGCCGGCGCCCTCGGTGACCGGGTCCCGGTGTGGACCACCTTCAACGAGCCGTGGTGCTCGGCCTTCCTCGGTTACGGCTCCGGCGTGCACGCCCCCGGCCGTACCGAACCGGCGGCCACCCTGCGTGCGGCACACCATCTCAACCTCGCCCATGGACGGGCGATCGAGGTACTGCGCGGTCAACTCCCCGCTGGAGCGCAGACCTCGGTCACCCTCAACCTTCACCAGGTCCGCCCGCTGACCGACAGCGCCGCCGACGTGGACGCCGCCCGCCGGATCGACGCCGTCGGCAACCGGATCTTCACCGGCCCGATCCTGCGCGGCGCGTACCCCGAGGACCTGATCGCCGACACCTCGCACGTGGTGGACTGGTCGAAGCTGGTCCACGACGGCGACCTCGCCGCCATCTCCCGCCCCGTCGATGTGCTGGGGGTGAACTACTACACGCCCACGATCGTCTCCATGCCGGAAGAGGGCGAGGGCGACTCCCGCGACGACGGCCACGGCAACAGCGAACACTCTCCGTGGACCGGATCCGAGCAGGTCGCCTTCCACCTCTCCGAGGGCAAGAAGCGCACCGCGATGAACTGGGCGATCGACCCCAACGGGCTGTACGAGCTGCTCATGGACGTCACCCGCGACCACCCGGGCCTGCCCCTGATGGTCACCGAGAACGGCGCAGCCTTCGACGACCAGGTCTCGCCCGAGGGCCGGGTCGACGACCCGGAGCGGATCGAGTATCTGCATGGCCACCTCGACGCCGTCCAGCGGGCCGTCGCCGACGGCGCGGATGTGCGCGGCTACTTCCTGTGGTCGCTGATGGACAACTTCGAGTGGGGGTACGGATACTCCAAGCGCTTCGGTGCGGTCTACGTCGACTACGCCTCCCAGCGCCGCATCCCCAAGGCGAGCGCCCACTGGTACGCCGATGTGATTCGCCGTCACGCCCTTCCGCCGGTTCCCGAACTCCCCTGACTCCTCTGGCTTTCCCAGGCAAGCGCACGCGACAGACGACGGAGGCCCGGCCCGCGCCGGGTCTCCGTCGTTTCCGCAGCTCCCGTTGCTCCCGCCGGCTTCCGGATGGGCATCCGCGGATCCGTCCCCCCTGGCCACCTGCACCCGGTGCCGCCATCCCGTAAGGTGGGAGCGCTCCCATAATTGGGATCCGGCAGGCCTTCCGGGGCCGGGCAGGTGTCAAGGGGCACAACAGGTGGACTTGGCTTGGTTATCTGACTATGAGAAGTTGACCGCGAACGGGAGGCAGCCATGGCGGCAGCGCGAGTACGGAGCGGCGGGCGGCCGACGCTCGAAGAGGTCGCAGCACGGGCCGGAGTCGGGCGTGGCACGGCCTCGCGGGTCATCAACGGCTCGCCGCGGGTCAGTGAACACACCCGCGAGGCGGTCGAAGCCGCCGTCGCCGAGCTGGGATACGTGCCCAACCGGGCGGCCCGCGCACTCGCCGGAAACCGCACGGACGCCATCGCTCTCGTCGTGCCCGAGCCCGAGACCCGGTTCTTCGCCGAGCCGTACTTCTCGGACATCGTCCGCGGGGTCGGTGCGGCCCTCGCCGACACCGAATTGCAGCTGCTGCTCACCCTCGTCGGCAACGACCGCGAGCGGAAGCGGCTGGCCCAGTATCTGACCGCGCACCGCGTCGACGGCGTGCTGCTGGTCTCCGTGCACGCCGACGACCCGCTGCCGGACCTGCTGGAACAGCTCGGCATGCCGGCCGTGATGAGCGGCCGCAGATCCGCCTCCGAGACGCTCGCCGCAGTCGACTCCGACAACTTCGAGGGTGCCCGCGGCGCCGTCGACCATCTGATCTCCCGCGGCCGCCGCTCCATCGCCACGATCACCGGGCGCCTCGATGTGTACGGTGCGCAGCGCCGTCTCGACGGCTACCGCAAGGCGGTCGCGGCGGCCGGTCTCGGCCCGGACGAGCAGCTGATCGCCCTCGCCGACTTCACCGAGGAGGGCGGCGCCCGTGCCATGCGGGAGCTGCTGGCCCGCCGTCCCGATGTGGACGCGGTCTTCGCCGCCTCCGACGTGATGGCCGCGGGCGCCCGGCAGGTGCTCCGCGAGGCGGGCCGGAGCATCCCGGACGATGTGGCGCTGGTCGGCTTCGACGACTCGGCCGTGGCCCGTCACATGGACCCGGCGCTCACCAGCGTGCGCCAGCCGATCGAGGAGATGGGCCGGGTGATGACGCGGGTACTGCTCCAGGAGATCGCCGGTGAGAACGAGGAGCGCCCGCAGATCGTGCTCCCGACAGAACTCGTCGTCCGCGATTCGTCCTGACGGCGGCCCTCAGCAGGGTCGCGAGTGACGACCGTCACATGCGGGCCTGGTGAGGGAGACTCAGTCGCACGGGCACACGAGAAGGGCCCCGGTCCGAAGACCGGGGCCCTTCCCTTCAGGGTGAGTAACGGGACTCGAACCCGCGACATCCTGGACCACAACCAGGTGCTCTACCATCTGAGCTATACCCACCATGTCCGGTCTTTTTCTGACCGGCCGAGAAAAAGTGTACAGGGTCCGAGAGGGTGCTCGCGCCCTAGTTCTTCAGCCGCTGATCCCAGGCCTTGAAGCGCCCGTGACCAGCGGCTTCCCGAGGTCCTAAGCCGACTGCTGCGTCAGGCGTGTCGCAATGGCCTTCGCATGCTCGGAGTCGGGCCCGGGCTGCGGTACGAAGATCGCTTCCCGGTAGTACCGCAGCTCCGTGATGGAGTCACGGATGTCCGCGAGCGCCCGGTGGTTGCCGTTCTTCTCCGGGCTGTTGAAGTACGCCTTCGGGTACCAGCGGCGGGCCAGCTCCTTGATCGAGGACACGTCGACGATCCGGTAGTGCAGGTAGCCCTCCAGGGCCCCCATGTCGCGGGCCAGGAAGCCACGGTCGGTACCGACCGAGTTTCCGCAGAGCGGGGCCTTGCCCGGCTCCTTCACGTGCTCGCGCACATAGGCCAGCACCTGGGCCTCGGCGTCGGCCAGGGTGGTGCCGCCGGCCAGCTCCTCGAGGAGGCCCGAGGCGGTGTGCATCTGCCGCACCACCTCGGGCATCGTCTCCAGGGCCCTGTCCGGCGGGCGGATCACGATGTCCACCCCTTCGCCGAGCACGTTCAACTCCGAGTCGGTGACCAGTGCGGCCACCTCGATGAGTGCGTCTTCCGTCAACGAGAGCCCGGTCATCTCGCAGTCGATCCACACCATGCGATCGTTCATACGCCCCACCCTACGGGGCGCTGCGCTGCCCCGGCAGGGTCGGGCGCCCCGTGGCGTACGCATCGGACCCCGGCTTCCCGTGATCCAGCTGACCCGTACCGACCGCCGTGGAGGCTGCGGCCGGAGGGCCCGACGGGGTCGCCGTCGCACCGGCTCTCCGGCTCGCGGGCGTGCCCTGTGGGGGCACGACCGTCTCGATCGCCGTCGCCACCGGGTCCAGCGCCCCGGCCTGCGGACGGCGGGCCCGGTAGGCGGCCCGGTATGCGGCGGGGGAGGAGCCCAGCTGGCGCCGGAAGTGTCCGCGCAGCGCGACCGGCGAGCGGAAGCCGCAGCGGCCCGCGACCTCGTCGACCGAGTAGTCGGACGTCTCCAGCAGCCGCTGCGCCTGCAGCACCCGCTGGGTGATCAGCCACTGGAGCGGTGCGCTGCCGGTGAGCGAACGGAACCTCCGGTCGAAGGTCCGCCTGCTCATATAGGCGCGCGCAGCCAGCGTCTCCACGTCGAACTGCTCGTGCAGATGCTCCAGCGCCCAGGCCACGACCTCGGCGAGCGGGTCGGAGCCGATCTCTTCGGGTAGAGACCTGTCGAGGTAGCGCTCCTGACCGCCACTGCGCCGCGGCGGCACCACGAGCCGACGGGCCAGCGCCCCGGCGGCCTCCGTGCCGTGGTCCGTGCGGACTATATGCAGACAGAGGTCGATGCCGGCCGCCGTCCCGGCGGAGGTGAGCACATCGCCGTCGTCGACGAACAGCTCACGCGGATCGACATGGACCGACGGATAGCGCTTGGCCAGCGTCGGTGCGTACATCCAGTGTGTGGTCGCCGGGCGGCCGTCCAGCAGGCCCGCGGCGGCGAGCACGAACGCCCCGGTGCACAGCCCGACGATGCGGGCCCCCTCCTCGTGGGCGCGGCGCAGCGCGTCCAGCGCCTCGGCGGGCGGCGGGGAGGTGATCGAACGCCAGGCGGGCACCACGACGGTGCCTGCCCTGCTGATCGCCTCCAGCCCGTAGGGCGTGGTCAGTTCGAGTCCACCCGTGGTCCGCAGCGGTCCCTCTTCCCCGCCGCAGACGAGGAGTCGGTAGCGCGGAACTCCCGCGTCCTGCCGGTCGATTCCGAACACGGAGAGCGGGATGGAGCTCTCGAAGATGGGGCCGCCGCTGAACAGCAGCACGGCGACGACTTCCCGACGTCGTCGTCCGCTGAGCTTCCGTACAGCCTCCGTTGCGGCGGCGGAGTCCTGGCTCATGACGCTAAGCCCCCCTCGGTGTTCGCGTCTCCCTGGTCCTTACGGGCCTGTCGCTCCTGCACATTTCCCCTCGGTGTTGCACGAGTCCCCAGTCTTCGGCACCCAAGATCGAATCTACTGCGTCCCGCGGTGCCGGCGTGACAAGTTGACCAACCAGCGCTATGTCGACAAGGCAACTTGGCGGGAAGCATTCGATCACGAAAGCGTTTCACTCACAGGCCGTGCAGGGAAGTGCGCCTCTCATTCGTGGCCCGTCCCCGTTGGGTGGAAGCGTACCGCCTGGTCTCTTCTTGCCTGGTGGCAAGGGGGTTGATCGGCCAATTACCCAAGGAATGGGTAGGGGTGAGAAGTTGGCTGAAAATATATGGTTGCGCAAGCCTGAATCCGTCGTTTGACCGGCGCGCAACCCCGATCGTGCGACTGTGCCCGCACGCCCGCACGCCCCCGCGGCCCGGTCGGTGGAGTGCGGCCCGGCAGGCCGCGCCGGGGTGGCGGGGCCGGGGGATGGCTGCATCCGGCCGGTAGGCGTACCGCCGGATGTGCCGAACGCCACGCGGGCGACCGGCATCGGTGAACAGCTGAACACACCGTCGCTGGGTCGCTTCCCGGCATTGCTCTGCGGCGGTGCTCCCGGGCGCCGCCCTCCGGTGCGGCGTGCGCGGTGTCGTGACTCCGCGGCGGGGGCGGGTGGCCGGCGCGGCCCGATGCCGTCGGTCACCGAGTGTGGTCGTCCGTTCGCGCGACCTCGATGTACTACGCAACCGGCATTGCCATACGGAGCCGCCTCGGGCATGCTCCCTGGGACGTCGCACGCACTTTGCGGGGGTCTGGGCAGCGGAGGAGTGGCGCCGTACCCTTGGGGGTAAGGGGTTGGGAAGACGATTCCCGGACACCGCATCACCGCCCGCTGATACACCTTCCCCAAGCCGCTCTCCTCACGAGGACTCTCTTCGCCGAGACACCGATGGCCGGTCACGAAATCCCCGAACCCGCGGACCGCAAGCAGGTAGCCGACCCTCTGTCGGACCAGCAGGCGGTCGAAGAAACACGCCATTCCTGCGATCCCGCCTTCCGGCATGGGGTCGTGGTCGGCTTCGACGGCTCCACGTCCAGTGAGCGAGCCCTCGCCTACGCCATCGGCATGGCCCGGAGATCAGGCTCCGGCCTGATCATCGTCCATGTCGCCAACCGGCTGCCGACCACGGTCTGGGCAGGCTGCGAGCCGCCCGTCTTCGTCGATGTGCCCGACCACCGCACCGAGGTCCTCGGGCTGGAGCTCGCCTGTGCGGACTACCTCGCCGAGGTGCCGTGGGTGCTCGTCGAGCGGGGTGGCGACATCTGTCACGAGCTGGAGGACGTGGGCCGGGAGTACTCGGCCGACGCGATCGTCGTCGGCTCCACGCACGGCATCGTCGGCCGGATCTTCGGCTCGGTGGCGGGGCGGCTGGCGCGGCGCGCGCAGCGCCCGGTCGTGGTCATTCCCTAGCGGACCCCCTCGCGGACCCTCGGTGATTTCCCCGCCGCTCCCTCGTTTTCCGACGTGGCGTCAACTCGCCGCTGAAAACAGGCAATCTACTCACCCGTAGAGGTGGATTGTGTGCTTGTGAAGGGTACATAAGGGCCACTGGGAAACAGCACCACTGCCTTTGAAGGGAGCCCGCCGTGGACAATGACGTCTCTGCGGGGAACAGCAGCACCTCCACCCTCGGCCATCTCGCCCTGGGACTCACCCTGTTGGCGTTCGGTATCGGTCACACCGGGGTCATCGACGGTGTGACGGCGGCCGACGCCGTCTCGCTCGCGCTGTATGTCGGCGGTATAGCCCTGTTCGTCGCCGGACTGCTGGAGTTCCGCGCGGGCAGCGGTTTCACCGGCACGGCCTTCGTCGGACTCGGCGCCTTCTGGTTCACCTGGGGCACCGGTGCCGATGCCCAAGTCTCCAGTCATGCGGCGGGGATGTTCCTGCTGCTCTGGGCGCTGTTCGCACTGAGCCTGGCCCTCGGGTCGGCCGGCGGCGGTCGGCTCGCCCAGGGGACGTACGGACTGCTCTTCCTGGGGCTTCTGCTCCTGGGCGTCGGGCAGTTCGCCGACAGTGACGGGCTCGGCAAGGTCGGCGGCTGGCTCGCCGCAGTGGCCGGTCTCGCCGCCTGGTACGGGGCGACAGCGGCGCTGGCCAAGTGGCCGACGGCGCTCCCGAAGCGCGCTGCCGGCCGAGGTGTGACGGCCACCGGCTGAGGCAGCAATCGGCCGGTGCGATCCGCTCGGCACCGGCCGACGGGAGAGAGCGGCCCCGCACCCATCGTGGCGTGGTGCGGGGCCGCTCTCTGTCCGTGTGCTGCCGCGGGTGCTACTCGACCGTGACGGACTTCGCGAGGTTCCGCGGCTTGTCGATGTCGCGGCCCATGGCCAGCGCCGTGTGGTACGCGAAGAGCTGGAGCGGGATGCCCATCAGGATCGGGTCCAGCTCGTTCTCGTTCTTCGGTACGACGATGGTGTGGTCGGCCTTCTCCTGCACCTGATGGGCGACCGCGAGGATCCGGCCGCTGCGGGCCTTGATCTCCTCCATCGCGGCGCGGTTCTTCTCCAGCAGGTCGTCGTCCGGCACGATCGCGACCGTCGGCATCGCGGGCTCGATCAGGGCCAGCGGACCGTGCTTCAGCTCGGACGCGGGGTAGGCCTCGGCGTGGATGTACGAGACCTCCTTGAGCTTCAGCGAGGCCTCACGGGCGACGGGGTAGCCGCGCACCCGGCCGATGAACATCATCGACTTGGCGTCCGCGTACTCCGCGGCCAGCTTCTTGATCTCGTCCTCGTTCTCGAGGATCTCGGTGATCTGGGCGGGCAGCCTGCGCAGGCCCTCGATGATCCGCTTGCCGTCGGCGACCGACAGGTCGCGGATCCGGCCGAGGTGCAGGGCGAGCAGTGCGAACGCGACCACCGTGTTGGTGAAGCACTTGGTGGAGACGACGCAGACCTCGGGGCCCGCGTGGACGTATGTACCGCCGTCGGCCTCCCGGGCGATCGCCGAGCCGACCACGTTGACCACGCCGAGGACGCGGGCGCCCTTGCGCTTGAGCTCCTGAACGGCGGCCAGTACGTCGTACGTCTCGCCGGACTGGGAGACCGCGACGTACAGGGTGTCGGGGTCGACGACCGGGTTGCGGTAGCGGAACTCGGAGGCGGGTTCGGCGTCCGCGGGGATGCGGGCCAGCTCCTCGATCAGCTGGGCGCCGATCTGGCCCGCGTGGTACGAGGTGCCGCAGCCCAGGATCTTGATCCGGCGGACCCCGCGCGCCTCGCGGGCGTCCAGGTTGAGACCGCCCAGGTGGACGGTGGAGAACCGGTCGTCGATCCGGCCGCGCAGCACCCGGTCGACCGCGTCGGCCTGCTCGGAGATCTCCTTGTGCATGTACGTGTCGTGGCCGCCCATGTCGTACGACTCGGCCTCCCACTCCACGGTGGTCGGCGTGGCCGTCGTGCGGGAGCCCTCGGTGGTGTACGTACGGAAGTCATCGGCCTTGAGGGTGGCCATCTCGCCGTCGTCGAGGGTGACGACCTGGCGGGTGTGGGCGACCAGCGCGGCGACGTCGGAGGCGACGAACATCTCCTTCTCGCCGATGCCGAGGACGACCGGGGAGCCGTTGCGGGCGACGACGATGCGGTCGTTGAAGTCGGCGTGCATGACGGCGATGCCGTACGTGCCGTCGACCGAGCGCAGGGCCTCGCGGACCTTCTCCTCCAGGGTGTCCGCCTGCGCGCGGGCGATCAGGTGGACCAGCACCTCGGTGTCGGTCTCGGAGAGGAAGACGATGCCGTCGGCGACGAGCTTCGCACGGAGCTCGGAGGCGTTGTCGATGATGCCGTTGTGGACGACGGCGACCTTGTGGTCGGCGTCCAGGTGCGGGTGCGCGTTCTCGTCGCTCGGGACGCCGTGGGTGGCCCAGCGGGTGTGGGCGATACCGGTGGTTCCGGTGAAGCGCTTGGGGATACGGGCCTCCAGCTCGCGGACCCGGCCCTTCGCCTTGACCATCTTCAGCGCGGCGGGCTTCCCGGCCGACGCCTTGCCTGTGATGACGATGCCCGCGGAGTCGTAACCCCGGTACTCCAGCCGCTGCAGTCCTTCCAGCAGCAGCGGAGCCACGTCACGCTTCCCGATGTATCCGACGATTCCGCACATATGGTGTCTGCCCCTCCATCGACGTACTTGTGGGTGCCCGTTGTTCAGCCGTAGACGATGCGGCGCAGCTGGCGGAGCGAGAGCTCCGGCGGCGCGACCGCCCGGTGCGGCAGCTCGGCCGCGATCCGCTCGAAGATCTCCGCGTTCACCAGGCCGCCGGACTGCAGTTCCCGGTGGCGGCGGCGGACGAAGTCGTCGGTCGTCTCGTCGAAGTACGCCAGCACGTCGAGGATCACCCGGGCTGCTTCCCCGCGCTGAAGCGTGGTGGACCGCACCAGGTGATCGATGAGGTCGTCATGTGACGGACGGCGTTCGAGCACTCGTTGATATTGCGGGGAATGGAGGCCGTACGCAACAATTCTGCCCGATATCGGGCAGGGGTGAGAGTGATTGCACTTTCCAGAGTGCCCGCGGTGGCGTCGAGGGGCTCTGTGGTCGCTTCATGTGATCGTGAGGTTGCTCAGAGTCGCTTCAGGATCCGGGCCCCGTCCCGACCGGATGATTTCCGGTGTACGTCAGATTCCGTCGGCCGCAAAAGGGGGAAGTGGTCTACACCTTGACCACGCGTGGGCCGCACGATACGCATGGTGATGGTTCGTTTCTCAGGAGATCCACAGGTGTGAACCCGTCGAAAGGGACCCGGCTTGTGAGACTGCACAGGACACAGCGCACCGCCCTTCCCCGTCTTCTCGGCTCGCTGCTGCTCGTCACAGCGGCCGGTATCTCCAGTGCCGGCGCGGCTCCGGGAGCGGCGGCGGCGAGCATCGGCCCGGCCACCGCCGCCGCGCCCCGTCCGCTCGGGCAGATCGTGCCCGCCCCCGCCGAAGTGAAGGCGGGCGGATCCCCCTACGCCATCACCGCGGGAACGAAGATCCGCGTCGACCACGGCTCCCGCGAGGCCCGGAAGATCGGCGACTATCTGGCGGGCGTGCTGCGCCCCTCAACCGGGTACGCCCTGCCGGTCACCGGCAGCGGTGGCAATGACGGCATCCGGCTGCGGCTCGGCTCCCACGACAGCAAGCTGGGCGCGGAGGGCTACACGCTGAAGTCCGGCCGCGGATCCGTCACTATCACCGCGCGTGGCCCGGCAGGGCTCTTCCACGGCGTTCAGACGCTGCGTCAGCTGCTCCCGGCCGGTGTGGAGAAGAAAAGCCGTCAGGCGGGCCCGTGGAAGGTTGCGGGCGGCACGGTCACGGACGCGCCGCGCTATGCGTACCGGGGCGCGATGCTCGATGTCTCCCGGCATTTCTTCTCCGTCACCGAGGTCAAGCGCTACATCGACCAGCTGGCCCTCTACAAGATGAACAAGTTCCATCTGCATCTCTCCGACGACCAGGGCTGGCGCATCGCCGTGGATTCCTGGCCGCGGCTCGCCACGTACGGCGGGCAGACGGAGGTCGGCGGCGGAGCCGGCGGCTACTACACGAAGAGCGACTACAAGGAGATCGTCCGGTACGCGGCCTCGCGCTATCTGGAGGTCGTGCCGGAGATCGATCTGCCCGGCCACACGAATGCGGCACTCGCCTCGTATGCCGAGCTGAACTGCGACGGCGTCGCGCCGCCGCTCTACACCGGCACGAACGTCGGATTCAGCTCGCTGTGCGTGCCGAAGGCCATCACGTACGACTTCGTGAACGACGTGGTCCGTGAGCTGGCCGCGCTCACCCCCGGCAAGTACATCCACATCGGCGGCGACGAGGCGCACTCCACCAGCCACGACGACTATGTGTCGTTCATGAACAAGGCGCAGGCCATCGTCGGCAAGTACGGCAAGACCGTGGTCGGCTGGCACCAGCTGACCGGGGCGACGCCGGTCGCGGGCGCGGTCGCCCAGTACTGGGGCTACGACGAGACGGGCGCCGCCGAGCGCAAGCAGGTGGCGGACGCCGCGAAGAACGGCACGAAACTGGTGCTGTCCCCGGCGGACCGGATCTACCTCGACATGAAGTACAACAAGGACACCGCGCTGGGTCTGGCCTGGGCCGGCTATGTCGAGGTGCAGCGTTCGTACGACTGGAACCCTGGCACGTATCTCGAGGGCGCCCCGGCGAGCTCCGTCCTGGGTGTCGAGGCGCCGATCTGGTCGGAGACGCTGACCAACAGCGACCAGATCGAGCAGATGGCGTTCCCGCGGCTGCCGGGTGTCGCGGAGCTGGGCTGGTCGCCGGCGTCCACGCATGACTGGGACGCGTACAAGGTGCGGTTGGCGGCTCAGGGGCCGAGGTTCTCGGCGCTGGGGATCGACTACTACCGGTCGGCGCAGGTGCCGTGGCCCACGCAGTGAGGTGACCGGGCGTCCGCCGACGCCCTCGTCCTCAATCGCCGGACGGGCTGGATCCATCGGGCCCGTCCGGCGATCGGTGCTTGATCTAGAACCCCTCGATCGGGTTCCTCAGGGTGCCGATCAGCTGCAGTGCTCCCGACGGGTCCGTGAGGTCGACCATCTGCTTGTTGTTGCGCAGCTGCAGCCGGTTCAGGCAGGACAGCGCGAACTCGTCGGTGAACATGTCGTACTGCTTGAACTTGTCGGCGAGCTGCGGCATCGACTCCTGGTAGCCGGACACGCACTCGGCGACCGTCCGCCAGAAGGTGTCCTCGTCGAGGATCGACTCGGTGGCGAGTCCGGCGGCCAGGAAGCGGAAGAAGCAGTCGAAGACGTCGGTGAGGACCGACAGCAGTTTCATGTCGTCGGGGACCTCGGCGCGGATCCGCTCGACCTGCGGCGGCAGAACCGCGTCCGGGTCCATGACCGCGATCTCCTCGGCGATGTCCTTGAACACCGTGCGGGTCACGACCCCGTCCTCGATGACCAGGATGACGTTCTCGCCGTGCGGCATGTACACCAGGTCGTACGCGTAGAAGCTGTGCAGTACCGGCACCAGATAGGCGTCCAGGTAGCGCCGCAGCCACGCAGCGGGTGTCAGTCCCGATTCGGCGATCAGCGCGCCCGCGACGGAGTTGCCCTCGTGGTCGGTGTGGACGAGCGAGGCCATGGTCGCGACCCGTTCGCCGGCGGCCAGGCCCGGCACGGGGCTCTCCCGCCAGAGCGCGGCGAGCATTTTCAGGTACGGGGAGCCCTTGGCGGTGGCCGCCTCGTACGCCCGGTGGTGGTAGCCGATCGCCGCCCGCTCCCGGATGATCGAGAACCGGGCCGCGCGCAGTACGTCGTCGCGCTCGATCAGCCCGGCGAGCCAGTCGTTGATCGCGGGCGTCGCCTCCATGTACGCGGCGGAGAGCCCGCGCATGAAGCCCATGTTGAGGACGGACAGCGCCGTTTTGACGTAGTGCTTGTCCGGGTTGCTGGTGTTG
This sequence comes from Streptomyces sp. NPDC005181, assembly GCF_040608395.1. Lineage (NCBI taxonomy): Bacteria > Bacillati > Actinomycetota > Actinomycetes > Kitasatosporales > Streptomycetaceae > Streptomyces > Streptomyces sp. NPDC005181. The sequence goes on along the minus strand of NZ_JBEXID010000014.1, from coordinate 91,674 downwards.
AAGAACGTGCGGATCGACTGCTGGGCGAGGTAGCTGTCGTCGCCTTCCCCGAGGCAGACCAGATGGTGCCGGGCGAGCTCTCCGGCGAAGGTGACGGCCAGCTTGTTCCACCACTGCCAGGGGTGGACGGGGATCAGCAGGTAGTCGTCGAGGTCGAGGCCGAGGCCGGTCATCGTGGCCGCGAACCGGGCCCGGGTCTCCTCGCTCAGCTCGCCGTCGATCAGCGTGGCGTAGTCGAGCCCGGCGCCCGCGGTGAAGGTGGCGCGGTCGCGGCGGGCGGCGAGCCAGACCAGCCGGATCGCACTCGCCGCCTCGGGGGCGTACGCGCGGTACTCGTCGACGCCGAAGCCGAGCCGCCCGTTGTTGGCGACGAAGCAGGGGTGGCCCTCGGTCATGCCCGTCTCGATCGCCTGGAAGCCGGCGGCGACGAGCTCGGCGGAGGTCACCTGTTCCTTGGTCAGTTTGTACGCGGTGCCGGCCAGCGTGGAGGAGATCTCCTCCAGATAGACCGGCAGGATCTCCGCCGAGAGGCCGAGTGTCTCGCGCAGTTCGGTGAAGAACTCCAGTGCGTCCAGGGGGAGGTCCTGGCCGTGCCGGTGACGGGTGACGGAGGCCGCGTCGACCTGCCAGTGGTCGAGAGCGAAGAGCCGGGCACGGAAACGGTACTCGGTCGCCGTGTCGTCGCTGCGTACGGTGTAGAGGTCGCCCTCGAGCGGTTCGGGGGTCAGCAGCCGCTCATGGGCGAACTCGGCGAGGGCTTTGCGGATCAGCTGCCGGTTGGCCGTGGCCCAGCGTGCGGGGGTGAGGTGCGCAACGGCGTCGGTGGTCGTGGTCATCGGGCGGTTCCTTCGCGTCGCGCGGCCTCGAACTGCTCCCGGGTGCAGGCGCTGAGCAGGGCGTTCTTCTCCGGCTTGGCGATCTCCCGGAGGACCTCGAAGCCGACGGCCTTGTTGAGGGCGTGCACCGCGCTGTTGCGTACGTCCGGCTCGACAACGACACGGCGTACCGACGGGTCGGCGAAGAGTGTCTCCATCACGGCGGTGATCACGGCGCGCGTGAAGCCGTGCAGCGGGGTGTCGGACGGGGCGACCAGGAAGTGCATCCCGATGTCTCCGGGCTCGGCCTCGTACAGACCTTTGAGCTCCACCTCCGCGGGGTCGTACCGCTCCATCAGGAAGGCGGGCTCCCCGTTGTGCAGTCCTATGAACGCGTCGTGGTGCGGGTGGGCGGCGATCGCCATGTACTCCCGCTCGACGTCCTCGAGCCTGGCGTCGCCCATCAGCCAGAAGGAGGCCTTGGGGTGGGTGACCCAGCCGTGCACCAGTTCGGCGTCGGCGAGAGGGTCGAGGGCGCGGACGGTGAAGGTGCCGAGGTCGGTCGTCATACGGCGAACTCCTGGAAGGCGATGGACTTCTCGACCGGGTAGTACTCACGGCCGAGCAGTTCGCCGATGATGTACGCGTTGCGGTAAGCGCCCATGCCCAGGTCGGGCGAGGTGATCGAGTGGGTGTGCGTGCCGGCGTTCTGCAGGAAGACGCCGCGCCCGGTGGTGTCGATGGAGTAGTTGCGGGCCACGTCGAAGCGGCCCCGGCTGTCGTGGCGCAGCCGGTCGGTGATCGGCTCCAGGAAGGCCGGCGGGGTGTAGCGGTAGCCGGTGGCGAGGATCAGGCCCTCGGTGCTGAGGGTGTAGTCCTTGCTCTGTTCCTCCTGGCGCAGACCAAGGGTGTACGTACCGCTGGATTCCTCGTAACTCGTACTTTTGAGGGCAGAGTTGGTCAGGAGTCGGGTGGGGACGGGGCCCGACAGGTTCTTCTGGTAGAGCAGATCGAAGATCGCGTCGATCAGCTCCGAGTCGATGCCCTTGAAGAGGCCCTTCTGGCCGGACTCCAGGCCGTAGCGGGTCTGCTCGGGCAGCGCGTGGAAGTAGTCGATGTACTCCGGGGAGGTCATCTCCAGCGTCAGCTTGGTGTACTCCAGCGGGAAGAACCGCGGTGAACGCGTCACCCAGTTCAGCCGGTAGCCGTGCACATCGATCTCGGAGAGCAGGTCGTAGTAGATCTCCGCCGCGCTCTGTCCGCTGCCGACGAGGGTGATGGACTTCTTCGCCTGGAGGGCGGCTTTGCCGTCCAGGTAGCGGGAGTTGTGCAGGAAGTCGCCGCCCAGGTCGTGGCAGGCCTCCGGAATGTACGCGGGGGTGCCCGTGCCGAGTACCAGATGCCGGGCGCGGAAGACGCCGCCGGTGGTGGTGGCCACGGTGTACAGGGCGGTGCTCTCGTCGTATGTGACGGACTCGACGGTCTCGTTGAAGCGGACGCTGCTCAGTTTGGCGGCAGCCCACCGGCAGTAGTCGTTGTACTCGGTCCGCAGCGGGTAGAAGTTCTCCCGGATGTAGAAGGAGTACAGCCGGCCGCGTTCCTTGAGGTAGTTGAGGAAGGAGTACGGCGAGGTGGGGTCGGCCATCGTCACCAGGTCCGACATGAACGGCGTCTGGAGATGGGCGCCTTCGAGGAACATCCCGGCGTGCCACTCGAAGTCCGGCTTGGACTCCAGGAACACACCGCTGAGTTCGTCGATGGGCTCGGTCAGGCAGGCGAGGCCGAGGTTGAACGGGCCGAGGCCGATCCCGATGAAGTCGTGGGGTTCAGGAAGCGCGGTCAAGGGAGTCTCCCAGGTACTGCTCGGCGTGGCCGGCGATCAGGTCGAGTACCGCGGCGATGTCCCCCGCGGTCGTTTCGGGGTTGAGCAGGGTGAATTTCAGGTACTGGCGGCCGCCCACCTTCGTTCCGGCGACGACGGCCTCGCCGGAGGCGAAGAGTGCCTTGCGGGCGTAGAGGTTGGCCCGGTCGATCTCGGCGGGTGCCGTGACGGAGGCCGGGATGCAGCGGAACACCAGGGTGGACAGCTGCGGCTCGACGACGACGTCGAAGCGCGGGTCGGAGGTGAGCAGCCGCCAGCCCTCGGCGGCCAGGTCGCAGACCTCGTCGAAGAGCTCGCCGATGCCGTCCGCGCCCATGACGCGCAGGGTCATCCACAGCTTGAGGGCGTCGAATCTGCGGGTGGTCTGCAGGGACTTGTCGACCTGGTTGGGGATGCGCTCCTCGGTCATCCGCTGCGGGTTGAGGTACTCCGCGTGGTACGTGGCGTGCCGCAGCGTCGCCCGGTCCCGGACCAGCACGGCCGAGGAACTCACCGGCTGGAAGAAGGACTTGTGGTAGTCCACGGTGACCGAATCGGCGTGCTCGATGCCGTCGAGGAGGTGGCGGCGCTCACGGGAGGCCAGCAGCCCGCAGCCGTACGCGGCGTCGACATGCATCCAGGTGGAGAACTGCTCGCAGAGTGCGGCGATTTCGGGAAGCGGGTCGATGGAGCCGAAGTCCGTGGTGCCCGCGGTGGCGACGACCGCCATCGGGACGGCGCCCTCGGCGACGCACTGCTCGAGCGCGCGGGCGAGGGCCACGGTCTGCATGCGCTTGTTGTGGTCGACGGGGACGGAGACGACGGAGTCCGGTCCGAGGCCGAGGAGTTTCGCCGACTTCTGGACGCTGAAGTGGCTGCACTCGGAGGTGAAGATGCGCAGCCGGCTGAAGTGTTCGGGGCGGGACTTGGCCTCTTCGCGGGCGAGCAGCAGGGCCTGCAGGTTGGACTGCGTGCCACCGCTGGTGAAGACGCCGTCGGCGGCCGGTCCGAGGCCGATCCGGGCCGCGGTCCAGTCGATCAGCCGGCGCTCGATGAGGGTTCCGCCCGCGCTCTGGTCCCAGGTGTCCAGCGAGGAGTTGACGGCCGAGAGCACGGCTTCGCCGAGGACGGCGGGGATCACCACGGGGCAGTTGAGATGGCCCAGGTAGCGGGGGTGGTGGAAGTAGACGGCGTCACGCAGATAGACGCGGTCGAGCTCGTCGAGGGCGGCGGACGCATCGCCCAGCGGCCGGTCCAGATCGATCGCGTCGACGACCGGGGAGAGCTCGTCGACGGAGGTTCCGGTGAACGGCCGGTCGGTGGCGGCGAGTTTGGCTGCAACCCGTTCGACTCCTGCCGTGACGGAGCGACGGTAGTGCTCCGCGGTCGTGTCGTTGAGCAGGTGCGAACGCATGAAGGGGTCCTCCCGGATGCGGGGAACTTCATCGGGCCCTCAGGGCAGAAGAGAGGGGGCGAGGGCGCGATGCCAAAGTAAGGTAAGCCTAACCTAACTTCACGTCGCGTTGTTCCCTCGCCCCCTGTGGGACGCACAAGTTGTCCGAATCACATGCCTTACGCGTCCTCGGTGGCCGCTTCCGCACGCAGCTGCTCCTCGCTCAGCCCGCGGCGCCAGTAGCCGACGAACGTGATGCGCCTGCGGTCGAATTGACGCTCCTGCACCAGATGGCGGCGCAGCGCCCGTACGGTCGACGACTCGCCCGCGATCCAGACGTAGCCGGTTCCCTCGGGCAGCTCGGCGGCGCGCACGGCGTCCACGGCGGACGGTGCGCCCTCGTCCCGGACGAGCCAGCTGATCCGGGCGCGGGCCGCGGTGCTCAGCGCCTGGCGGTCCTCGGTGTGCTGGACCTCCAGCCAGACCCGGGCCCGCATACCGGCCGGCAGCCACTCCAGGGCGGCGGACGCGGCGGGCAGCGCCGTCTCGTCGGCCCAGATCAGCACCCAGTCGGTGTCCTGCGGGGGACGGAAGCGGACGGCCGTGTTGTCCTCGACGGCCGGGCCGAGCGCCTTGAGGAGTGCGCCGGGGGCGGCGCCGGCGGCCCAGCGGCAGGCCGGGCCGCCGTCCTCGTGCAGCGCGAAGTCGATATCGATTTCGGTCGAACCGTCGGGGGTGCGACGCTGCGCGCGGACCGTGTACGAACGCATGACGGCCCGGACATCTTCGGGCAACGCCCGCCAGGCGGCGAACCACTCGCCGTCGTCATCGACCGGAACGACTGGTTCTGGCTGGCCGGGGTGCGGCAGGAACAGCGACAGGCTCTGATCCCGGCCCCCGGCGGCGAAGCCGTCGAGTCCCGGCCCGCCGAAGGTGATCCGGAGCATGGACGGCCCCAGCCGCCTGGTCCGGACGACCGTCAGGCCGAAGAACCGGAAGGGGGCGACGGGGGGCGCAGTGGTGGTCGTCATGCGAGGGCTCCTTCCAGGAACCGGGAGGCGTGGGTGACGCGGCCCGGCCCGGCCGGGAAAATCCCGGCCGGGCCGAGCCGGTGCTGGGTTGCTGTGATGCGTGGTTCCGGAATGGCTCCGGAGTGCTTCCGGTGCGTCAGCCGGCCTTCTTGGCGTCCTCGATGGCCTTCGCGAGGTCCTCGAGGATCGGCGCGCACTTGTCGTACGAGTAGATCGGCTCGGTGGTGCGCGGGATGACCTGACCGGCCTTCACGGCGGGCAGCTGCGCCCAGGTCGGCTTGGACGTCAGGGCGTCGGGCTGCAGGGCCGAGGAGCGGTTGTCCATCATGATGACGTCGGCGTCGTACTTGTCGACGTTCTCCCAGCTCAGCTCCTCGAAGAAGCCCGCGGCGTTGACCTTCGGCTCGACGAACTTCACGCCCAGCTCCTGGAAGTACAGGGTGTCCGCGGACGTCTTGGCGAGCGAGACGTAGAAGAGGTCCTGGGTGGCCGAGCCGATCATGACCTTGATGTTCGGCTTGGACTTGGCGGCGGCGCGCAGTCGGGCCGCGGCCTTCTCGAACCGAGCCTTGGAGTCGGTGATCTTGGCGGCCTTGACGTCGGCGCCCAGGGACGCGGCGAGGTCCTCGTGGCGCTGGATCGCCTTGGGGATGGTGATCTGGGCGGCCCACAGGGCGACGCTCGGGGCCAGCTTGAGGATCTTGTCCTTGGACTCGTCCGGCACGTACCAGAGGGCGTCCTTCTCCCACATGGCGGTGACGAGCAGCTCCGGGCCGAGCGCCGCGTACTTCTCGACGTTGAACTCGCCCCAGACGTTGCCGAGTATCTCGACCTTGCTGATGTCGAGGTCGCCGGCCTGCACATCGGCCTTGCCGTCCTTGGTCTTCGTCGGGCCGAAGACGCCCTTGACCTCGATGCCGTAGTCGTGGAGTGCGGCGGCGACACCGGTGAAGGCGACGATGTTCTTCGGGGTCGACTTGGCCTTCGCGGTCAGACCGCGGTCGTCCTTGAACGTCCACGGGCCGGACTTCTCGGAGCTCGAACCCGAACCGGAGCCGGAGCCTTTCGAGTCGCTGTCGCCACAGGCTGCGAGCACGGCGCCGAGACCGACGGCGCCGCCGGCGGCCAGCAGGCCGCGACGGGAGAGGGAGGTGGTCCGGACCTTGGGCATGGGTGTGTCTGCTTTCGTACGCGCCGGTGGGCGCCCGCTGACGAGTTCGAAGATAGGTTAGCCTAACCTCAGCAACTGTCCAGGGGGCGCCCTGCCCAACGGGCCGCCGGCCCGGCTACCAGACGAGAACTCCGCCACCCACGTCATGGGCCCGCCGGGCCGCCGCGGTGATGTTGACCAGCCGCTCGGCGACATAGCCTTCGCGGTAGCCGCAGTGCGCGTCGAGTGCCGCCGCGTGCGGGCGCAGCAGCTCGCACTCGGCCAGGAACTCCTCGATGTCCTCCGGCTCGACGTACAGGTCGTAAGAAGCGAGTTCCGGCAGGAACCGGGCCCCGAGCGCCCGGACGCGCTCCGACCCCCACAGGTCGGCCCGGCAGCTCTCGAACCCCGCCATGTCGCTGCCGTCCGGAGGATCGTCCAGGAGATGCGGCTTGCCGCTCTTCCCTCGCACGAAGGTATGCACCAGGAGCGTCATCCGCCGAATTCCTTCCGGCACGCGTCGAGTCCCTCGATCCGCACGTCGACGGTGCGGTGCTCCTCCCAGCTGTCGCGGTCGATCCGCAGCCGCTGCAGAGTGACGGGAGCGCCCCGCAGGGCGGCCACCTCAAGCCCGTCCGGCAGATAGCCGAGCCGGCGCGAGACGCCCAGCGAACGCGGGTTGTCGGTCATCGCCGCCGAGGTCGCGCTCCGGGCTCCGAGGCCGGCGAAGGCCAGATGCAGCACGGCGGCCCGCATCTCGGTGCCTATGCCCTGCCCCTGGTGCGCCAGTCCCAGCCACGAACCGGTGTTGACCTCACCGGTCACCGCGAAGTCCGCTGCTCCCAGGTCCTGCCGGCCGACCACCTTGCCCTCGTGGAGCACGGCGAGGCTCAGCACCCAGTTCCGCACCGACCAGTTGGCGACGGTGGCCAGCACATGCTGGTACACGGCCCGGCCGCGCTCGGCGGGCGGACCATCGGTCCAGGGGACGGTGAACGGCATGCTATCCGGCGCATGCACCCCGTCGGCGGCGACCGTCGCGAGATCGTCGAGCAACTCCAGGTCCGGAAGCCGGAGTTCCAGGCGGGACGTGCGGATGCGGAGCCCGTGGAGGGGCCAATGCCGGTGGTCCATGAACAGACCCTGCCGGGGCGGGCCCGGTCCTGTCGAACGAATTGCCCGCCGGCAGGAATCCGGCAGCCGCCCTCCTGGGGTCCCCCCGCACACCCCTCAGGCCGGCAGCCCCAGCTCCCTCGCGATCAGCATCCGCTGCACCTCGCTCGTACCCTCACCGATCTCCAGGATCTTGGAGTCGCGCCACATCCGTGCCACCGGGTACTCGTTCATGAAGCCGTAGCCGCCGTGGATCTGCGTCGCCTCGCGCGCGTTGTCCACCGCCACTGTCGACGAGTACAGCTTGGCGAGCGCCGCCGCCTTCTTGAACGGTTCGCCGTGCACGAGCCGCGACGCCGCGTCCCGCCAGCCGATCCGGGCCATGTGCGCCCGCATCTCCATGTCCGCGAGCTTGAACTGGATGGCCTGGTTGGCGCCGATCGGCCGGCCGAACGCATGCCGCTCCTTGGCGTACTTCACCGACTCGTCCACACAGCCCTGCGCCAGACCCGTGGACAGCGCGGAGATCGCGATCCGCCCCTCGTCCAGGATCCGCAGGAACTGCGCGTACCCGCGGCCCTCCTCACCCAGCAGGTTCGCCGCCGGGACCCGGACGTCGGCGAAGGACAGCTCGCGCGTGTCCGAGGCGTTCCAGCCGACCTTGGAGTACGGGGCGGCGACCGTGAAGCCGGGGGTGCCGGACGGCACGATGATCGACGAGATGAGCGGGGCGCCGTTCTCCTTGCGGCCGGTCACCGCCGTGACCGTGACCAGTGCGGTGATGTCCGTACCGGAGTTGGTGATGAAGCACTTGGAGCCGTTGATCACCCACTCGTCCCCGTCGAGCACGGCCGTCGTCCGGGTGCCGCCCGCGTCGGACCCGCAGTCCGGCTCGGTCAGCCCGAACGCGCCGAGCGCCTCGCCCGAGCAGAGCCTGGGCAGCCACTGCTGCTTCTGCTCCTCCGTACCGAAGTGGTAGACCGGCATCGCGCCGAGCGAGACCCCGGCCTCCAGGGTGATCGCCACGGACGAGTCGACCCGGGCCAGCTCCTCCAGGGCGATCCCGAGGGCGAGATAGTCGCCGCCCATGCCGCCGTACTCCTCCGGGAACGGCAGCCCGAACAGGCCCATCCGCCCCATCTCGCGCACGATCTCGTACGGGAACTCATGGCGCTCGTAGAAGTCGCCGATCTTCGGGGCGACCACGTCGTGCGCGAACTCCTCGACGGTGCGGCGCAGTTCCTCGTGTTCGGCGGTCAGCCGGTGGTCCAGGGACATGGCGGGGGTCACTCCTTGTGGGAGAGGGCGCGGACGGTACGGGACGGGCTCGGGCGGCCCAGTTGTTCGGCGAGCCACACGCTGGTGGCGGTGAGCGCGTCGAGGTCGACCCCGGTTTCGATGCCGAGGCCGTGGAGCATCCACACGAGGTCTTCGGTGGCGAGATTTCCGGTGGCGCTCTTCGCGTACGGGCAGCCGCCGAGGCCGCCCGCGGAGGCGTCCACGGTGGTCACTCCGTGCTGGAGCGCGGCGAGAGTGTTGGCCAGGGCCTGGCCGTAGGTGTCGTGGAAGTGCACTCCGATGGTGTCGGTGTGCACGCCCTCCTCGTTGAGCTCGGAGAGCAGGTCCTGCACATGACCGGGGGTGGCGACGCCGATGGTGTCGCCGAGGGAGAGCTCGTCGCAGCCGAGATCCATCAGCGCCTTGGCGACCCGGACGACCTGATGGACGGGGACGGGCCCCTCCCACGGGTCGCCGAAGCACATCGACAGGTAGCCGCGGACATGTACCTTGTCCGCCTTGGCGCGGGCGACGACCGGCTCGAACATGGCGAGCGACTCGTCGACCGTCCGGTTGAGATTGCGGGCGGCGAAGGTCTCGGTCGCCGACCCGAAGACGGCGATCCGGCGGGCACCGAGCGCGAGGGCCCGGTCGAGCCCGCGCTCGTTCGGTACGAGTACCGGGAGCGCGACGCCCGCGATGTCGCCGAGACGGGGGAACAGGTCCTCGGCGTCGGCGAGTTGGGGCACCCACTTGGGGTGGACGAAGCTGGTCGCCTCGATGGTGGTCAGACCGGCCGCGGCGAGGCGGTGGATGAACTCCGCCTTCACCTCGGTCGGTACGACGGCCTTCTCGTTCTGCAGCCCGTCGCGGGCGCCGACCTCATGGATGCGTACCCGGGCGGGCAGATCCGGTGCGGGCACCGTCATGGGCAGGGTGCGGGTGGTGGTCATGCGTCCTCCCCGGGTTCGGCCGCGGGCGCCACCACGGCCAGTACCTGGTCCATGGCGACGGTGGCGCCGGCCGTGACATCGAGCTCGGTGACGGTTCCGGCGTGCGGGGCGGAGATGACGTGCTCCATCTTCATCGCCTCCACGACGAGCAGACTCTGCCCGGCGACGACCTCGTCCCCGACGGCCACCTTCACCACGGTGACCGTGCCGGGCATGGGTGCCGCGAGCGTGTCGACACCGGAGCGGGCGGCGCCGGTGAGGGACGCCTCGACGGGATCGTGGTCCTGGACGTGCCAGGTGTCGCCGTCGCGGCCCACCCAGGTCCCCTCCGGGGAGGTGGCGTGGTTGAACGTATGGGTGACACCGGCGAGTTCGAAGGTGAGGCGGTGCCCGGAGACGTCGATGACCCTGGCTGTCTCCGTGCCGCCGGGCAGGGGGGCCAGCGGGCCGCAGGCTCCCGTCGCGGGCGCCGGAGGCACTGCGCCCTCCCCGACATGGCCGAACGTCAGCTCGGTGCCCGCCGGACAGCAACGCACGGCGACCTGCACCGGGTCGTGGCCCGGCAGTCGGAAATGGCGGACCGTGCGGGCGGGGGTGCCGCCCAGCCGCCAGCCGTCGGCCACCGAGAACGGGTCGACCCAACCGGAGGCGCCCGCAGGGGAGGTGCCTCCGGCGGCGGGCTGCCGCAGCAGCGCCGCTGCCGCGTACACCTCCTCCGGCACACCGTCCGGCACCAGGCCGTCCACCGCGCGCTCCACCAGCCCGGTGTCGAGATCGCCCGCCACCACCGCCGGGTGGGCGAGCAGCCGGCGCAGGAACCCCGCATTGGTCGGCACGCCCAGGATCACCAGCTCCGACAGGGCCGCGCGCAGTCGCCGCAGCGCCGTGGCCCGGTCGGGTCCGTGGACGATGACCTTCGAGAGCATCGGGTCGTACAGACTGCCGACCTCGACCCCCTCACTGAGCCCCGAGTCGGTCCGTACGCCGTGGCCGTTCGGCTCGTGGAGGGAGAGCACCGTACCGCCGGATGGCAGAAAGCCGCGGGCCGGGTCCTCGGCACAGATCCGGGCCTCGATCGCGTGCCCGGTGAGCGTGATGTCCGACTGCTTGTAGGGGAGTTGCTCGCCGGAAGCGACCCGCAGCTGCCACTCCACCAGGTCCAGCCCGGTGATCAGCTCGGTCACCGGGTGCTCGACCTGGAGGCGGGTGTTCATCTCCATGAAGTAGTACGAGGCCGGGTCGTTGCCCGGCACGATGAACTCCACCGTGCCCGCGCCCACATATCCGCAGGAGCGGGCCGCCTGGACGGCCGCCTCGCCCATCGCCGCCCGGGTCTCCTCGTCGAGCAGGACGGACGGCGCCTCCTCGATGATCTTCTGGTGGCGGCGCTGCAGCGAGCACTCGCGCTCGCCGAGGTGCACCACATTCCCGTGCCCGTCGGCCAGGACCTGGATCTCGATGTGGCGCGGCCGGTCGATCCACCGCTCCACGAGCAGGTTGTCGTCGCCGAACGAGCCACGGGCCTCGCGGCGGGCGGCCGCGATCTCGTCGGCGAGCAGCGCCTCGTCACGCACCAGCCGCATGCCCTTGCCGCCGCCGCCCGCCGATGGCTTGAGCAGCACCGGCATCCCGATTTCGCGCGCCGCATCCGCCAGCTGCGCGTCGCTGAGCGCGCTCCCGGAGGAACCGGGCACGACCGGAACCCCGGCGGCGGCCACCGTCTCCTTGGCCCGGATCTTGTCGCCCATCAGCGAGATCGCCGACGCGGGCGGGCCGATGAAGACAAGCCCCGCGTCCGCGCAGGCCTGCGCAAACCCGGCGTTCTCGGCGAGGAAGCCGTACCCCGGGTGAACGGCCTGCGCGCCGGTGCGGCGGGCCGCCTCCAACAGCGCGGGCACGCTCAAATAGCTCGCGGAGGCGGCTGCCGGACCGATCCGTACCGCCGTATCGGCCTCCCGTACATGCCGGGCGTCGGCGTCGGCGTCGCTGAAGACGGCGACGGAGCGCACACCCAGCTCGCGCAGGGTCCGGATGACCCGGACCGCGATCTCGCCGCGGTTGGCGACAAGAACGGTGTCGAACATCGTCATCTGTTCCCTCACATCCGGAAGACGCCGAAGCCGGGCTCACCCAGCGGGGCGTTGGCACACGCGGTCAGAGCGAGCCCCAGCACCTGCCGGGTCTCCAGCGGGTCGATCACACCGTCGTCCCAGAGCCGGGCGGTGGCGTAGTACGCGTTGCCCTGCGTCTCGTACTGCTCGCGGATCGGCGCCTTGAAGGCTTCCTCGTCCTCGGCGCTCCAGCCGTCGCCCAGCTGGTCGCGCTTGACCGTCGCGAGGACGGACGCGGCCTGCTCGCCGCCCATGACGGAGATCTTGGCGTTGGGCCACATCCACAGGAAGCGCGGCGAATAGGCCCGCCCGCACATGGAGTAGTTCCCGGCCCCGTACGACCCGCCGACCACGACGGTCAGCTTCGGTACGCGGGTGCAGGCGACGGCCGTGACCATCTTGGCGCCGTGCTTGGCGATGCCACCGGCCTCGTAGTCGCGCCCCACCATGAACCCGGAGATGTTCTGCAGGAAGACGAGCGGAATCCCGCGCTGGTCGCACAGCTCGATGAAGTGCGCACCCTTCTGGGCGGACTCGGAGAACAGGATGCCGTTGTTGGCGACGATGCCGACCGGATGCCCGTGGATCCGGGCGAAGCCGGTGATCAGCGTCGTCCCGTACTCCGCCTTGAACTCGGCGAACCGCGATCCGTCGACGACCCGGGCGATCACTTCCCGTACGTCGTAAGGCGTCCGTGAGTCGACCGGCACGACCCCGTACAGCCCGGCAGGATCGACCTTCGGCTCCTCCACGGACTCCACGGACCAGGGCAGAGCCCCGCGCGCGGGCAGTGTGGCCACAATGTTCCGGACGATCCGCAGGGCGTGCGCGTCGTCCTCCGCGAGATGGTCGGTGACGCCCGACGTACGGGAGTGGACCTCGCCGCCGCCCAGCTCCTCCGCCGTGACCACCTCGCCGGTCGCGGCCTTCACCAGCGGCGGACCGCCGAGGAAGATCGTCCCCTGGTTCCGCACGATCACGGCCTCGTCGCTCATCGCAGGGACGTACGCCCCACCGGCCGTACAGGACCCCAGCACGGCCGCGACCTGCGGAATCCCGGCCCCCGACATCCGGGCCTGGTTGTAAAAGATCCGCCCGAAGTGCTCCCGGTCGGGAAACACCTCGTCCTGCATCGGCAGAAACGCACCACCGGAGTCCACCAGGTACAGACAGGGCAGCCGGTTCTCCAGTGCCACTTCCTGGGCACGGAGGTGCTTCTTCACCGTCATGGGGTAATACGTGCCGCCCTTGACCGTGGCGTCATTGGCGACGATCACGCACTCCCGGCCGCTGACCCGTCCGATCCCGGCGATCACCCCGGCCGCCGGGGCCGCACCGCCGTACAGCCCCTCGGCCGCCAGCGGAGCCAGTTCCAGGAAGGGCGACCCGGGGTCCAGCAACGCGTCCACCCGGTCCCGGGGCAGCAGCTTGCCGCGCGCCACATGCCGGGCGCGGGCCTTCTCACCCCCGCCGAGCCTGGCCGCGGCCAGCCGCGCCCGCAACTCGTCGCCGAGCGCGCGATGCGCCTCCTCATTGGCCAGCCAGCCCTGAGACGCGGGATCCGCCGCACTCGCCAGCACCGGTGCCTGCTGCATCCGTCGAGCCCCCTTGCCCGGTCGGCCGGTCCGGCCGACTCGGTTAATGAGCGTTAACACTTCTCCTTCAGGTTAACGCTCGCTAACCCGACTGTCTAGAATCGAATCCATGACCACCAGGACGGACGCCCCGACACGCCGTGAGCAGATCCTCAAGGAAGCTGCCCGCCTCTTCGCCGAGCGCGGCTTCCACGGCGTGGGCGTCGACGAAATAGGCGCCGCCGTGGGGATCAGCGGGCCCGGCCTCTACCGCCACTTCCCCGGCAAGGACGCGATGCTCGCCGAACTTCTGGTCGGCATCAGCGAGCGCCTCCTGGCCGGCGGACAGCTGCGGGTCAGCGAGGATGCGACCTCCGGCGACGGCTCCCCGGAGACGCTGCTGGACGCGCTCATCGAGGGCCACATCGACTTCGCCCTCGACGACCGTCCCCTGATCACCCTGCACGACCGCGAGCTGGACCGCCTCCGGGACACCGACCGCAAGCGGGTGCGCCGGCTCCAGCGGGAGTACGTGGAACTGTGGGTCGAGGTGGTCCGCGCCCGCTACCCCCTCCTCCCCGAGAGCGAGGCCCGCGCCACCGTCCACGCGGTCTTCGGCCTGCTCAACTCGACCCCTCACCTGGGCCGCCCCGGCGCCCTCCCGGGCCGTACCGCGACGGCGGCACTGCTGCACAGGCTGGCGCGGGGGGCGTTCGAGGCGGCGGGTGACGGAGGGCGTTGATTCCTTGCGGGCGAATGGCCTCACGGGTCCATTCGGAGAGCGTTGTGCCCTGCCTGGCAGCCCCGCGGCGCATCCGGGGGGCCGACGACTCGTCGATCTTGGTCGTCGTCCGCTTCAGGTACGCCGGCCGGCGCAGGTGTGTCATGCGGACTGGTCCAGGTGACCGGTGATGCGTGACTCGTCGGTCTCCCGGCAGTCGCGGCAGTGGCCCGGTCCTGGGGCGCGGAAGACGCGTGCGCAGCGGTCGCAGTCCTGGAAGGGATGAAGGCGTTGTACGGCTTCCCGGACCGGGGCGGCGGGGAGCGGCGGCGGGAGCTGGTGGGTGAGGCGGTGGCCGAGAAGGAGCGCGGGGTGTCCGACCGGCTCCGGTAAGCCGGTGGTCAGGGTGCGGCGTACGGCATCGGGACCGACCCCGCGCTCCAGCCAGCCTGCCGTGGCGCGCGGGGGCGCGGTAATCTGCTGGGTATCCATCGGGAAGGTGCTTCTTCCTCGGTGGTCAGGCCCTCGATCGGGATTGCGAGTCCCGGCCGGGGGCCGACGCATGTCTGGGGTTGTCGCGGCGAGCATATGCCTGCCAACCGGACCGAAATCCAGCCCAGTTGGCAAACCTCATCCTTGTGGGTGACGGGAGGCAGGGAGGGGTTGGGAGAGGTAATTCCCCGAAGAATCAAAAGCTTTTGATGTCGTTCCGGACCGCGTCACGGTCGGCCGGATCGTGGCCCACCGGGTCGTGACAGTCACGAACCGGTAAGGGGCACTTCCGCCCACGGTCTTACGAGGAAAGGGCCCCTGCGCCGCGCCCCAGGCCGCGGACATCAGCCACCCCATGTCCGGGGGTGCCGGAGGGGACCTGCCGGACCCACTGGTCGTTCGTCAGGTCACTACGCCCCATGAGCCGATCACGAAAGGACCGGGTCGGCTTCGGCTTCGGGCGTCAGACCGGTTACGGACAAGATCGACTCCACCGTCTCGTCGACGGTCTGCGCTGCGTTGTCGATCCAGGTTCCTTCGCCTCCGAGTTCCTGCCGCATCGCCTCGTCCAGGGGTGACCAATCGGTGGCCAGGACTTTGTCCCGTGCCTGATTGCGACGCCGGGCGGTTGCCGGATCCGGGGCCAGGAAGATGACGTGCAGAGGCGCGGCCGTCAGCGAGGCGCGGTAGAAGTCAACATGCGATCGACGCACCACGACATCGTCGAGCACGGGGACGAATCCGGCCGTCGCGAAGCTGTCGGCCAGCAGACACGCGTTGCGGGCCCGCAAAAGGATCTGCCGGTCGGCTTCCGGATCAGGTGTCGCCGAGGGCCAACGGCCACCACTGACGATCATCTGCTGGAGCCCGTCCACCTCGACATGCGCCGCCATCCGCAACCGTTTGGCCAATGCGGCGGCCACCGTGGACTTTCCGCTGCCGGGGATACCGCTCAGCAGGACAACACCAGCAGCGGGTTCGCGGTCAACCGGCAACACACTCAAGGTCATACGAGCACTCCAACGGTAGTGATCAAAACCCCGCGAGAGTAGACGACCGCCCGGCCGGGTGCTCCTCCCCTCAGCCAGTACCAGCACTTTCCCAACAGGCCCTACCAGGAACGCCCGTACGTCATGCGCGGTCAGCCGGGCGACCTTGCGGACAACTCGCCGGCATCACCGAATCAAGTTCCATAGCATTTCCGCATGCCTGAACTGCAGCTCCTTCGCCTCGACCACGCCCCGGCTCTTCTTGCGTTCGAGCAGGAGAACCGGGCCTACTTCGCCGCGTCGGTTCCCGATCGTGGCGACGACTACTTCGCTCACTTCGATGTGCGGCACCACGCTCTGCTCGCGGAACAGGCTTCGGGGCAGCACTTCTTCCATGTCCTGGTGGACGGCAGCGGTGCGGTGCACGGGCGGGTCAATGTGGTCGATGTGGCGGACGGTTCGGCCGAGCTCGGATACCGGATCGCCGAGAAGAGCGCCGGGCAGGGGCTGGCCACGGCCGCCGTTCGTGAGATCTGCAGGCTTGGCGCAGCGGAGTACGGTCTGACCGCGCTGCGGGCCGTCACGACCCTCGACAACGCCGGGTCGCGAGCCGTGCTGGCCCGTACGGGATTCGTACCCACCGGTGAGATTCAGCTGGACGGCCGTCCCGGCCTCCGCTTCGTGCGGGATCTGCGGGAAGCCGGGGAGCCGGTCAGGGCGGACTGAGTGTCCCGACCGGGGGTACGGCGCCCGTAGCGGACCCGCGGTGCGGTGGCCCGAGTGCGCACGCGGGCGTGCCCCGCCGTCCGTGGTGCAAGACACCCGGCACACTGCGCACACCTGACGGCACAATGGGTTCATGCCGATACCCAGCCGTGCCGCCCTCGTCGAGCACCTTGTCCGTACGCGTATCGCCGGAGACGTCGCCACACCCCGCGACAACAACCTCTCCCACTACCGCAAGCTCGCCAACGGCGATCGCCACTTCTGGCTGGGTCTGGAGCTCGGCAACCGGTGGACCGATGAGCAGGATGTGCTCGCCGTGATGGCCGAGCGTTGTGGGGTCAGTGATGATCCGGAGCACCGGCACGGGCAGGACACCATCGATCCCGAGCTGACGGCCGACGCGCTGGAGCGGCTGGCGGCCCGGCTGCGCAAGGCGGCTGCCGGGTCGGAGCGGGTGCTGTTCGCGACCGGGCATCCGGGTGGGCTGCTGGATGTGCACCGGCAGACCGCGGACGCGTTGCGGGCTGCGGGGTGCGAGATCGTACGGATTCCGTCCGGGCTGATGGCGGACGAGGGCATGGTCTTCCAGTTCGCCGATGTGGCCGTGATGGAGCGCGGGGCGACGCTGTGGCACACGCACTCCCCGGCGCCGATGGCGGCCATCCTGGACGGTCTGGAGCGTGAGGGGCGGCCGGTGCCGGATCTGGTCGTCGCCGATCACGGGTGGGCGGGTTGCGCCGGGCAGCGGGGGCTCGACTCGGTCGGGTACGCGGACAGCAATGACCCGGCCCTCTTCCTCGGGGAGGCAGAGGGCACCCTTCAGGTCGTCGTGCCGCTGGACGACCATGTACTGGACCCGCGGTTCTACGACCCGATGACGGACTATCTGCTGGATGCCGCAGGGCTGCTCTGAAGCGCCGGTAAGACTTCGCGAAGGGGCCGGCGAGCAGGACGGGACGGCCCCGGGCCGGACGCGATGTCCGCTGCGGAAGCGAGGGCACCGGCCCGGTCAGGCTGAGCCCGCCCCCGGCCCGCCTGTCCGTCGCTGCTGTCCCAGCCCCGGCGTCGGGTCCAGATACACCCGGCGGATCGCCGGATACCGCTCCTGCAGCTGTTCCTCCGCCTCCTCGCACGCCCACTCGATCTGCTCCGCAGTCGACGCGTCCCGGAAGTCGATCTTCGCGGCGACGAGAATCTCCGTCGGTCCCTGGATCAGGGTGGTGAGCTCCAGGACCTCGATGATGTGCGGCACGGAGAGAAGTTCCTCGCGGATCCCGGCCCGCATCTCCTTCGGCACCGGGCGGCCGATCAGCAGCTGGGCGTTGGAGCGGCCCAGCACCCAGGCCACGTACACCAGCAGTGCGCCGATCAGGATCGATGCGATGCCGTCCCAGACACCCGAGCCGGAGAGCTGACCGCCGAGCAGGCCGCCCGCGGCGAGGAGCAGGCCGGCCAGGGCCGCCGAGTCCTCCATCACGACCGCCTTGACCGCGGTGTCGGGGGTGTGGCGCAAGTAATGGGTGGTGGGTGCGCCCAGACGGGCGGCTTCGCCGCGGACCTGGCGCAGGCCCGTGCGCAGGGAGTAGCCCTCCAGGAGGAAGGCGACGGCCAGCACGATGTACGAGACCAGCGGGTCGCCGAGCTCCTCGCCCTGGACGAGGGTGTGAATGCCGTCGTAGAGGGCGAACACCGCGCCGCCGACGAACGTGGCGACCGAGGCGAGCATCGCCCAGATGTAGCGCTCGGGGCCGTAACCCAGCGGATGTTCCTCGTCGGCGGGCTTCTCGCTGCGCTTGAGGGCGGTGAGCAGCAGGACCTCGGTGACGGTGTCGGCGACCGAGTGCGCCGCCTCGGCCAGCATCGCGCTCGATCCGCTGATCAGCCCCGCGATCACCTTCGCCACGGCGATACCGAGGTTGGCGATCGCCGCGACGACCACCGTGAACATGGACTCCCCACCAGGCGCGCTGCTGCTGGTGCTGTTCTCGGCGCTCATGGTGGGGAGTATCCATGAAGGGGCAGGCCGTGGCCTGTTCAGTCCCGCGGGACCCGGACCACGCCCTCCTGGATGACGGTGATCGCGAGCCGGCCGTCCTGCGTGTAGATGCGGGCCTGGCCGAGCCCGCGCCCGCCGGACGCGGACGGCGACTCCTGGTCGTACAGCAGCCATTCGTCGGCCCGGAACGGCCGGTGGAACCACATCGCGTGGTCCAGGCTCGCGCCCACCACGTCGCCGACCGCCCAGCCGCCGCGCCCGTGCGCGAGCAGCACCGAGTCGAGCAGCGTCATGTCGGAGACGTACGTCGCCATGCACACGTGCAGCAGCGGGTCGTCCGCGAGCTTGCCGTTGGTGCGGAACCACACCTGGGAGCGGGGCTCCTGCGGTGTGCCGACGTTGGCGAACGGCGGGGCGCCGACATAGCGCAGGTCGACCGCGGCCCGCGCCTCCAGCAGCCGGTCCATGACACTCGGGTCGGTGAACGCGTCCGCGTACCGCGGGAGCATCTGTTCCGCCGTGGGCAGCGTCTCCGGGTCGGGAGCGGGCGGCATGTCCGCCTGGTGCTCCAGGCCCTCCTCGTACGTCTGGAAGGACGCCGAGAGATGGAAGATCGGCTGCCCGTGCTGGACGGCCACCACCCGGCGGGTGGTGAAGGAGCGGCCGTCGCGGATCCGGTCGACGCTGTAGACGATCGGCGCGCCCGGGTCGCCCATCCGCAGGAAGTAGGAGTGCAACGAGTGGGCCAATGGGGCCTCCCCTGCTCGAGCGGAGCCGAGAGCTGGGGGAAGGTCCGCGGGGACGGTGCGGCCCGCGGCAACGAGTGCCTGGGCCGCGACCTGGCCGCCGAAGACCCGGGGCACGACCGCCGAATGGCTCGTGCCCCGGAAGATGTCCCGCTCGATCTGCTCCAGGTCGAGCAGATCGAGCAGGGATTCAAGTGCTGCGCTCATGGAGAAGAACGTAATCGCTTTACAGACCCATGGACTTGGCGATGATCGACTTCATGACCTCGCTGGTGCCGCCGTAGATCCGGTTGACGCGGTTGTCCGCGTACAGGCGGGCGATCGGGTACTCGTTCATGAAGCCGTAGCCGCCGTGCAGCTGGAGGCAGCGGTCGATCACGCGGTGCGCGACCTCGGTGCAGAACAGCTTCGCGGAGGCGGCCTCGGCGGCGGTCAGCTCGCCGGCGTCGAGGGCCTCCAGCGCGCGGTCGGCGACGGCCTGGGCCGCGTCCACCTCGGCCTGGCAGGCGGCCAGCTCGAACTTGGTGTTCTGGAACGAGGCGACGGTCTTGCCGAAGACCGTGCGGTCCTGCACGTAGCTCTTGGCGAACCGGACGGCGGCAGCGGCCTGCGCGTACGCGCCGAAGGCTATGCCCCAGCGCTCGGACGCCAGGTTGGTGCCGAGGTAGCCGAAGCCCTTGTTCTCCTCACCGAGCAGGTCCTCGACGGGCACCTTGACGTCGACGAAGGCCAGCTCGGCGGTGTCGGAGACCTTCAGGCCGAGCTTGTCCAGCTTGCGGCCGACGGAGTAGCCCGCCGACTTGGTGTCCACGGCGAACAGGGAGATGCCGAAGCGGCGGTCGTCCTCGCGGGGAGCGGACGTACGGGCGCACACGATCACGCGGTCGGCATGCACACCACCGGTGATGAAGGTCTTGGCGCCGTTGAGGACGTAGTGCGTGCCGTCCTCGGAGAGCTTGGCGGTGGTCTTCATGCCCGCGACGTCGGAGCCGGTGCCCGGCTCGGTCATCGCGAGAGCCCACATCTCCTCGCCGGAGGTGAACTTCGGCAGCCAGCGCTTCTTCTGCTCGTCGGTGGCGAGCATCTTGATGTACGGCAGGCCGAGCAGGGTGTGCACGCCCGAGCCGCCGAAGGAGACACCGGCGCGGGCGGTCTCCTCGTAGATGACGGCCTCGTACTTGTGCGAGTCGATGCCGGCGCCGCCGTACTCCTCGTCCACCTCGATGCCGAAGACTCCCAGCTCACCGAGCTTGTGGTAGAACTCGCGCGGCGCCTGGCCGGCGGCGAACCACTCGTCGTAGACGGGGACGACCTCGGCCGCGATGAAGGCGCGGATGGTCTCCCGGAACGCCTCGTGGTCCTCGTTGAATACCGTACGGCGCACGGGGTGCCTCCTGGGTCAGCTTCGGTCAGCGGTGGGGCTGCGGCGGGTGAGCTTCGTTCAGCATGGCTAAGCGCTTGCTCAGTTCTGGTCAAAAGTTACCCGGCAGTCACCAGGGCTGTCCAGAGGCCATCGGCCTTGGTAGCCGACGTCACAGCCCCACATCACAGCCCCACGTCACAACCCCACAGCCCCACATACCGGCTCCCGGATCCCGGCCGGCCTCACAGCCGCACAGCCCGGGCCCGGCCTCACAGCCGCACAGCCCGGGCCCGGCCTCACTGCTGCCGCAGTGCGAACCAGAGCTCCGTCCGTGCGTCCATGTCGTCCAGGTCCGCGTCCAGCAGCGTCGCGCAGCGGGCGATGCGCTGGCGGACCGTGTTGCGGTGGACCTGGAGGGCCGTGGCCGTGCGGTCCCAGCTGCCGTGGAGGCTCAGCCAGCAGCGGAGCGTCTCCGCGAGCGTGGGGGTGAGCGGAGCGAGCAGCGCGCGGGCGTGCGCCTCCGCCTCGGCGGGCGGGACGAGCGCGGCCAGGCCGCGGCCGGTGTCGGTGTGGTGGTGGGCGAGCGGGGTGCGGGTGGCCACGGCGCGGCCCAGTGCGCGGGCCGCCTGGCCGTCGGCGAGGTCCAGTGCGGTGATGGGGGCCGGGGTGGAGGTGCCGAGCGTCCAGCCGGGCTGCGGGGTGATCCGGTCGCCGCGCGGGACCAGGACCTTGACGGCGTCGCCGCCCCGGCCCGCGTCGACCAGGGCCGACCCGAGGGCGGCGCCCAGCGCCCCGGCGGTGAGCGGGTCCACAGGGCCGCCGCCGCTGCGGCGTGCGTGCACCACCGTCCAGAGTTCGGCGCCGCCGAGCAGCGGGGCGACGGCCACCGGGTCGGCGCCGAGCAGCAGCCGCACCAGCGCCGCCGACCGGCCAGCGGCGTCGGCGCCCTGGTGCGGGGCGGCCAGCAGGGACAGGAGGACGACCGCGATCCCGGTGACCGTGTGATCGCCCGCCTCGCGCCGTCCCGTCGCCAGGGCCAGGACGAGCCCCTGCCCGCCGCCGAGCGCGTACGCGAAGAGATGCGTGTCGCCGAGGGTGTCGGTCGCGGACGTCGGGGCCGGAGAGGTGGGGGCGGCGGTGGGGGAGACCACACGGGCCAGCCGGGTCAGGGCCGCCCGTACCTCGGGGGCCGGGCGGCGCCCCGCCGCGTGCAGCTCCTCGCCGGCCGAGGAGAGCAGCATCGCCCGGCCGGCCAGCTGCGCAGCCAGCTGGTGCAGCACCGCGGGCACCGGGTCCGGCCGGGCCGCCGCCGTCGCCAGCGCCTGCTGGGCACGCGTCACCCGGCGCAGCTCCCGGTGCCGGGCCTCCGCCATCAGCCGCCACACCGCCCGCGCGATCGCCGTGAACGGCGTCGCGGGCGGCACCTCCACCAGCGGCAGCCCGTGCCGGTCGCACGCCTCGATCAGCGCCTGCGGCACCGCGTCGTGCACCGGGGTGACCCCGAAGCCGAGCGCCGCCGCCCCCGCCTCCACCATCCGGGCGACATAGGTGTCCGGATCCTTGAGCAGCACACCGGCGCTCAGCAGCAGCTCGCCGCCGAGCAGATACGGGTACGGGTCGGCCATCTCCGAGGTGTGCACCCACAACAGGTCGACGTGGGCCGGGCCCGCGATCAGGCGCAGCCCGAGCTCCTCACGGGCGAGCAGCTCGGCGAGCGGGATCGGCGGGGTGGGGGGAGCGGACCCGGTGGATCCGGTGGGGGCGGAGGGCCCGGTGGGAGTATCCGGCATGGACGGTCCATCCATTGGCTACGGCGAGAATGGATAAAACGTACACTTCAGCGCTGCCTGTGGGCCACCTACCGTCTTCACGAACCCCGCATCCCCGCAATGACCCGCAACGTGACTGAGACGGAGGAAGCCCATGGCTGTCGACTACGCGGTGATCGTCGTCTATCTGGCCGGCATGCTCGCCATGGGTTGGTGGGGCATGCGCCGCGCCAAGTCCAAGAGCGAATTCCTGGTGGCGGGCCGCCGCCTCGGCCCCTGGATGTACTCCGGGACCATGGCCGCGATCGTCCTCGGCGGCGCCTCCACCATCGGTGGCGTCGGTCTCGGCTACCAGTACGGGCTCTCCGGCGCCTGGATGGTCTTCACCATCGGCCTCGGACTGCTCGCCCTGTCCGTCTTCTTCTCGGCGCGCATCGCCCGGCTGAAGGTCTACACCGTCTCCGAGATGCTCGACCTGCGCTACGGCGGGCGGGCCGGCCTCATCTCCGGCGTCGTCATGTGGGCGTACACGCTGATGCTCGCGGTCACTTCGACCATCGCGTACGCCACCATCTTCGACGTCCTCTTCGACATGAACCGGACCGTCGCGATCATCCTCGGCGGCGCCATCGTCGTGGCGTACTCGACGCTCGGCGGCATGTGGTCGATCACGCTCACGGACATGGTGCAGTTCGTTGTCAAGACGATCGGTGTGCTGCTCCTGCTCCTGCCGATCGCGGTCATCAAGGCCGGCGGCTTCAGCGAGATGAAGGCGAAGCTGCCCACCGAGTACTTCGACCCGCTGGGCATCGGCGGCGAGACGATCTTCACCTACGTGCTGATCTACACCTTCGGCATGCTGATCGGCCAGGACATCTGGCAGCGCGTGTTCACCGCACGCACCGACCGGACCGCTCGCTGGGGCGGCACCGTCGCCGGTACGTACTGCCTGGTCTACGCGCTCGCCGGAGCCGTCATCGGCACCGCGGCCAAGGTCATGTACCCGAAGCTCCCCAGCGCGGACTCCGCCTTCGCGACCATCGTCAAGGACGAGCTGCCGGTGGGTGTACGAGGGCTGGTGCTGGCCGCCGCACTCGCCGCGGTGATGTCGACGTCGTCCGGTGCGCTGATCGCCTGTGCGACCGTCGCCAACAACGACATCTGGTCGAAGCTGCGGGGCGCGGTGTCGCGCGGCCGGGGCGACGAGCACGACGAGGTGAAGGGCAACCGGGTCTTCATCCTCATCATGGGGGTGGCCGTCATCGCCATCGCCATCGCACTCAATAATGTGGTGGAAGCGCTGACCGTGGCGTACAACCTGCTCGTCGGCGGTCTGCTGGTGCCGATCCTCGGCGGTCTGCTGTGGCGTCGGGGCACGGCGCCCGGTGCGCTGGCCGCGGTGTCGGTCGGCGGCGTCGCCGTGATCGGCCTGATGGCGACGTACGGAATCCTCGCCAACGAGCCGGTCTACTACGGGCTGCCGGCCTCGCTCGCGGTGTACGTGATCGTCTCCCTGGCGACGAAGCCGACGGACGCGGCGGTGCTGGTCGCCTGGCGCGAGCGGCTGGCGGGGCGGGGGGCCGAAGCCGAGGCGCCTGCCCCGGAATCGGTGACCGCCTGACCACGTGTCCACAATCGCCGGACGGGCTTGATTCTGCCCGCCGTCGTCCTCAATCGCCGGGCAGGCCATGCGAGCCCGTCCGGCGGTTGGGGACGCACCCCGTTGCACCCGCACCACCCCGCATCATCAGAAGAAAGGCACTCCCCATGAGCAGCAACGAAACGCCGCGCGGCCCCATCGACTCCTCCCGCGTCCCGCGGTACGCCGGGCCAGCGACGTTCGCGCGGCTGCCCCGCCTCGACGAGGTCGGCACCGCCGATGTCGCCGTCGTCGGCGTGCCCTTCGACACGGGTGTCTCCTACCGGCCCGGCGCCCGCTTCGGCGGCAACGCCATCCGTGAGGCGTCGCGCCTGCTGCGCCCGTACAACCCGGCGCAGGACGCCTCGCCGTTCGCTCTCGCGCAGGTCGCCGACGCCGGTGACATCGCCGCCAACCCGTTCAACATCAACGAGGCCGTCGAGACGATCGAGGCCGCGGCCGACGATCTGCTCGGTACCGGCGCCCGCATGATGACGCTCGGTGGCGACCACACCATCGCGCTGCCCCTGCTGCGCTCCGTCGCGAAGAAGCACGGCCCCGTCGCCCTGCTCCACTTCGACGCCCACCTCGACACGTGGGACACCTACTTCGGCGCCGAGTACACCCACGGCACGCCGTTCCGCCGGGCCGTCGAGGAGGGCATCCTCGACACGTCCGCGCTCTCCCACGTCGGCACGCGCGGCCCGCTGTACGGCAAGCAGGACCTCGACGACGACGCCAAGATGGGCTTCGGCATCGTCACCTCCGCCGACGTCATGCGCCGCGGTGTCGACGAGATCGCCGACCAGCTGCGCCAGCGCATCGGCGACCGCCCGCTGTACATCTCCATCGACATCGACGTCCTGGACCCGGCGCACGCGCCCGGCACCGGCACCCCCGAGGCCGGCGGCCTCACCTCCCGCGAGCTCCTCGAGATCGTCCGCGGCCTGTCCTCCTGCAACCTGGTCTCCGCCGACCTGGTCGAGGTCGCCCCCGCGTACGACCACGCGGAGATCACCTCCGTCGCCGCTTCCCACACGGCGTACGAGCTCACGACGATCATGTCCCGCCAGATCGCGGCAGCGAAGGGGGCCGAGGGCAAGTGACCCACGACCACCACGACGAGCGCCCGCAGCTCACCCCCGAGCAGATCGCGGACGCGCTGAACCCGCCGGCCGGACGCAACGGCGGCGACCTCGTCGTCGAGACCCTCCAGGGCCTCGGCGCGACCATCGTCTTCGGCCTGCCCGGCCAGCACGCGCTCGGCATGTTCGACGCGCTGCGCCGCTCGTCCCTCTCGTACGTCGGCCTGCGCGTCGAGAACAACGCGGGCTTCGCCGCCGACGCGTACGGCCGGATCACCGGAGAGGTGGCCCCACTGCTGCTCTCCACCGGCCCGGGGGCCCTCACCTCCCTCGCCGCGCTCCAGGAGGCGGCGGCCGCCTCGGCGCCCGTGCTGGCCATCTCCAGCCAGATCCCGACCGCGGGCCTCGGCGGCGGACGCCACGGCTATCTGCACGAGCTCCCGGACCAGAAGGCGTCGTTCCGCGACGTCGTGAAGTCCGTCCACACGGTCCGTACGGCGTCGCAGATCCCGTCCGCGATCGCCGCAGCCTGGGAGTCCGCGCTGACGGCCCCGCACGGCCCGGTCTGGATCGAGATCCCGCAGGACGTGCTCCTCGCCGAGACCACCCTGCCGGTGGTCACCGCGATGGACGCCACGCCGAGGCCGCTCCACGCCCGCCCCGAACTGACCGCCGTGGCGGCCCACCTGCTGGCGAACGCCGAACGTCCGGCGATCATCGCGGGCGGCGGAGTCGTACGCTCCGACGCGTCCGGCAAGCTGCTCGCCCTCGCGGAGAAGATCGACGCCCCGGTCGTCACCACGTTCGGCGGCAAGGGTGCCTTCCCCTGGGAGCACCCCCTCTCGCTCCAGTCCTGGCTGGAGGACCGTCACACGACGGACTTCCTCGAAGCGGCGGACGTCCTGCTGGTCATCGGCTCCGGACTGGGCGAACTCTCCTCGAACTACCACACGTTCAGCCCGCGCGGCCGGGTCATCCAGATCGAGGCGGACGCCGGGAAGCTGGAGTCCAACCACCCCGCGCTCGGCATCCACGCCGACGCCCGCGAGGCCCTCGTCGACCTTCTCGAAGCGGTCGACCGCCGCGAGGACCCGTCGGCCGCGGACCGCGTCCGTACGGTGCTCGAAGCGGTACGGGCACGGATCGCCGGCCAGGACCTCACCCTGGAACAGCAGCTCATCGCCTCGGTGCGCGAGGCGCTGCCCGACACGTCCCCGAGCTTCTGGGACATGACGATCCTCGCCTACTGGGCCTGGTCCGCCTTCGACGCCCGCCACCCCAACACCATGCACTCGGCGCAGGGCGCGGGCGGCCTCGGCTACGGCTTCCCGGCCGCGCTCGGCGCGGCGGCGGCAGACCGTACGAAGCCGGTCCTGGCGGTCTCCGGCGACGGCGGCGCGATGTACTCGATCGCGGAACTGGCCACGGCCCGTCAGTACGATCTGCCGGTCACCTGGCTGATCGTCGACGACGGCGGCTACGGCATCCTGCGCGAGTACATGACGGGAGCGTTCGGCGAGGCCACGGCGACGGAACTGTCCCGCCCGGACTTCGTCGCCCTCGCCGAGTCGTTCGGCGTACCGGCGGTCCGCACGACCCCGGAGACGCTCGCCGACGACCTGGCGAAGTCCCTCGCGGAGCCCGGCCCTTCGGTGGTCGTGCTCCCGGCACTGCTGAAGATGTTCGAGCCGACGCATCTGTAGGCCGCGGCCCCACTGGGGTCCCGGCCCACGGACTCGGAACCTCCTCTCGTCCGCGAGGTCTTCCCCGACCTCGCGGACGAGCCGGCCGCCCTTCTCGAAGATGCGCGATCGGCGGCACACCCACAACCCCGTGAGTACGCGCCCCGCAGCCGGCGTCCGCGCGGCAGAACCCGGCTGTTCGGACCGCGGCGCGTACAACTTTTCGGCCCGTCAGGAGTCTTCTGTGTGCCAGGTGTGCAGGGGGCGCACCACCCAGATCACTCAGGGGGAGACGTCTCATGACGGACCAGCCTCGTATATCCCGCCGCGCTCACACCGCGCTCGCCGTCATGCTCGCCGCAGGCGTGCTGGCACCCGTGACCCTCGCCGCCACGCCCGCCGCGGCCGCGACGACGACAGTGAGCTGTACCTCCGGCAAGGCGGGGCTCGCCGCCAAGCTGACGAAGGACATCACCGCCGCGCTCAAGGGGCGCACGTCGACCACGGCGATCGCGCTCTACGACCGGACCACCAAGACGTCGTGCACAATGCGGTCCACGAGCAAGTACGACTCCGCGAGCGTCGTGAAGGCGACCGTCCTCGCGACGCTGCTCTGGGACAACAAGAAGCACAACCGCTATCTCACGCAGCGCGAGATCAACCTCGCCACCGCCATGATCACCAAGTCCGACAACAACGCGACCACCAGCCTGTGGAAGCAGCTCGGCGTGACCAAGGTGAAGGCGTTCCTGAACGCCGCGGGCATGACCCACACCGTGCCAGGCTCCGGCGGCTACTGGGGGCTGACCCAGATCACCGCGCAGGACGAGCTGCGCCTGCTGACCCTGCTGACCGCGAAGAACTCCGTGCTCAGCGACAACTCGCGCGCGTACGAACTCGGCCTGATGCGCAAGGTCATCTCCTCGCAGCGCTGGGGGACGCCCGCCGGCGCTCCGTCCGGCGTGACCGTCCAGGTCAAGAACGGCTGGCTGCCGCGTGCCACGCACGGCTGGCGGGTGCACAGCATCGGCGCGTTCACCGGGAAGGGGCACGACTACGGGATCACCGTGCTCACCCAGGACAACAAGACGATGAACGACGGCATCAACACCATCCAGGCGGTCGCCCGGGCCATCCACAAGGACCTGAACCCGGCCGCCGCCGCGAAGACGACGGTCGTCCCGCCGGCGAAGCCGCAGGAAGCGATTCCGGCGGTGCCGGAGGCTTCTGCGGTGCCGATGGTGACGGCCACGCCGCAGCCGTAGTTCCTGGTTCCTCGCGGGTCCGGGGTCTGGGCCGAACGGACCATCTTTGTAACGGCGGGATGAAATCCGCAGCTGATCGCGTTGGTGCCTTCCGGTAGACCAGGTCGAACGGGAGGCACCGGTGACGGACGCGGGCACGGACGCGGGCACGGACGCGGAGCGGCAGGGCTGGGCCCGGCGGCTGGCCGGCTATGCGTGGCGCTACCGGCGCAATGTGCTGCTGGCGCTGGGCTCGTCGCTCGCCGGTATGGCCGTGCTGGCAGTCGTCCCGCTCATCACCAAGGTGATCATCGACGATGTCGTCGGCAGCCACACCCGTTCCCTCGGCGTCTGGACCGGCCTCCTGATTGCCACCGCCGTGCTGGTGTACATATCGACATACATCCGCCGCTACTACGGCGGCCGGCTCGCCCTCGACGTACAGCACGATCTGCGGACCGAGATGTACGGGACGCTCACCCGGCTCGACGGGAAACGGCAGGACGAGCTGTCCACCGGGCAGGTCGTCGGTCGCGCCACCAGTGACCTTCAGCTGATCCAGGGGCTTCTGTTCATGCTCCCGATGACCATCGGGAACGTGCTGCTCTTCCTCATCTCCCTGGTGATCATGGCGTGGCTCTCCCCGCTGCTGACCCTGGTGGCGATCGCCGTCGCCCCCGCCCTCTGGTTCATCGCCCGCCGCTCCCGCTCCCGGCTCTTCCCCGCCACCTGGTACGCCCAGGGCCAGGCCGCCGCAGTCGCCGGAGTCGTCGACGGGGCCGTCTCCGGGGTCCGGGTCGTCAAGGGGTTCGGGCAGGAGGAGCAGGAGACCGGCAAGCTGCGCGAGGTCGGGCGGAAGCTGTTCGCCGGGCGGCTGCGCACCATCCGGATGAACGCCAGGTACACCCCCGCCCTCCAGGCCGTCCCCGCGCTCGGCCAGGTCGCGATGCTGGCCCTCGGCGGCTGGCTCGCCACCCGCGGCGAGATCACCCTCGGTACGTTCGTCGCGTTCTCCACCTATCTCGCCCAGCTCGTCGGACCGGTCCGGATGCTCGCCATGGTCCTCACCGTCGGGCAGCAGGCCCGCGCCGGTGTGGAGCGCGTACTCGAACTGATCGACACCGAGCCCACCATGCAGGACGGCACGGTGGAGCTCCCGTCGGACGCCCCCGCGAGAGTCGAGTTCGACGACGTGCGGTTCGGGTACGACCCCGAGCGGCCGGTCCTCGACGGCTTCTCGCTGACCATCGAGCCCGGTGAGACCGTCGCCGTCGTCGGCGCCTCCGGCAGCGGGAAGTCCACCGTCTCCCTGCTGCTGCCCCGCTTCTACGACGTGTCGCACGGCGCCGTCCTGGTCGGCGGCCACGACGTCCGCGAGCTCACCCAGGACTCGCTGCGGGCCGCCATCGGCCTCGTACCGGAAGACAGCTTCCTCTTCTCCGACACGGTCCGAGCCAACATCGCGTACGGACACCCGGACGCCACCCAGGACCAGATCGAGCAGGCCGCCCGCGCCGCCCAGGCGGACCGTTTCATCGCCGATCTGCCCCTCGGCTACGACACGAAGGTCGGCGAGCACGGCCTCACTCTCTCCGGCGGCCAGCGCCAGCGCGTCGCGCTCGCCCGCGCCATCCTCACCGACCCCCGGCTGCTCCTCCTCGACGACGCCACCTCCGCCGTCGACGCCCGCGTCGAGCACGAGATCCACGAGGCCCTGGCGCAGGTGATGGCGGGCCGCACGACCCTGCTGATCGCCCACCGCCGCTCCACCCTCGGCCTCGCCGACCGGATCGCCGTCCTGGAGGAGGGCCGGCTCGCCGACATCGGTACGCACGAGGAGCTGGAGCGCCGCTCCCCGCTCTACCGGCGTCTGCTCACAGACCCGGACGAGCTGGGCGGCACCTCGCCGGGCCATCAGCCCGTCCCGGCCGGCACGGCCGTCGAGGACGACCGGGCGCTCCAGGAGGAGCTGGAAGCCGACTTCGACGCCGAGCGCGGCATCAGCCCCGGGCTGTGGGTCCGCAAGGAGGAGCCCCGCGACACCGACGCGGCCGGTATGCCTGCCACCCCCGAGCTGCTCGCCCAGGTCGAGGCGCTTCCCCCGGCCACGGACATCCCGGACATCGACGAGGCGCGCGCCGTGCGCTCCGAGGAGTCGTACGGGCTGCGCCGGCTGCTGCACGGCTTCGGCCTTCCCCTGCTGGTGAGCCTGACGCTCGTCGCCGTCGACGCGGGCATGAGCCTGCTCCTGCCGGTGCTGATCCGGCACGGCATCGACCAGGGCGTCACCCAGATGGCGCTCGGCGCGGTCTGGGTGGCCTCCGCGATCGCCCTGCTCGTCGTGCTGGCGCAGTGGGCCGCGCAGATCGGCGAGACCCGGATGACGGGCCGCACCGGCGAACGGGTGCTCTACTCACTGCGTCTGAAGATCTTCGCGCAGCTCCAGCGGCTCGGCCTCGACTACTACGAGCGCGAGCTGACCGGCCGCATCATGACCCGGATGACGACGGACATCGACGCGCTGTCCACGTTCCTGCAGACCGGTCTGGTCACGGCCTTCGTCTCCGTCGTCACATTCTTCGGCATCATGTTCGCACTGCTCGTCCTCGACGTGGAGCTTGCACTCGTCGTCTTCGCGACCCTTCCGGTGCTGGTCGTCGGGACGTTCTTCTTCCGCCGCAGGAGCGTCAAGGCGTACGAACTGGCCCGTGAGCGGATCAGCGTCGTCAACGCCGACCTCCAGGAGTCCGTCTCCGGGCTCCGGATCGTGCAGGCGTTCCGCCGCGAGCGGGACGGTGCCGAACGGTTCGCCGACCGCAGCGACCACTACCGCGAGGCCCGGGTGCGCGGCCAGTGGCTGATCTCGGTCTACTTCCCGTTCGTGCAGCTGCTGTCGTCGGTGGCCGCGGCCGCCGTGCTGATCGTCGGTGCGGGCCGGGTCGACAACGGCACACTCACCACCGGTGCGCTCGTCGCGTATCTGCTCTACATCGACCTGTTCTTCGCGCCCGTGCAGCAGCTCTCCCAGGTCTTCGACGGCTACCAGCAGGCCACCGTCTCGCTCGGCCGCATCCAGGAGCTCCTCCGCGAGCCGACCTCCACCGCCGACTCCGTGGAGTCGCTGGACGTGCTGTCGCTGCGCGGCGAGATCGCGTTCGAGAACGTGTCCTTCGCATACGGCGCCGGCGACGACGAGGAAGAGGCCCTCACCGACATCGACCTGCGGATCCCGGCCGGCCAGACCGTCGCGTTCGTCGGCGAGACCGGTGCCGGGAAGTCCACCCTCGTCAAGCTCGTCGCCCGGTTCTACGACCCGACGGGCGGCCGGGTCACGGCGGACGGCACCGATCTGCGCCGCCTCGACCTCACCGGGTACCGGCACCGGCTCGGCGTCGTACCGCAGGAGGCCTACCTCTTCGCGGGTACGGTCCGTGACGCCATCGCCTACGGGCGGCCGGACGCCACCGACGCACAGGTGGAGGCCGCGGCCCGGGCAGTCGGCGCCCACGACATGATCGCCACGCTGGACTGCGGGTATCTGCACGAGGTCGCCGAGCGGGGCCGTAATCTCTCGGCCGGCCAGCGTCAGCTGATCGCGCTCGCCCGCGCCGAACTGGTCGACCCGGACATCCTGCTGCTCGACGAGGCGACCGCTTCCCTGGACCTTGCCAGCGAGGCCCTGGTCAACCAGGCGACCGACCGGCTCACCGGCCGCCGCACCACCCTCGTCGTCGCCCACCGGCTGACCACGGCCGCCCGCGCCGACCGGGTGGTGGTGATGGACCACGGCCGGGTCGTCGAGGACGGCACGCACGACGAACTGCTCGCCGGGGAAGGGCACTACGCCGTGCTGTGGCGCACCTTCATCGGCGAGGACGAGCCCGCGGCGGTCTGAACCGGGCGGGTCTCAGCGGATGCCGGAGATCCTGCCGGTCTGCAGGTCCGACTGAACCGTCAGATAGGTGTACACGGGGTGCTTGCCGCCGCTCCAGGTGAGCCGCACCTTCGACCAGGTGTGTCCGGCGCCGCTGTCGCCCGCGGTGACCTTGAAGGCGAGCGGAATGTTCTGGGCGCGCAGGACACCGTCCGCATGGTTGCGCGCCTCCCAGGTGCGCAGCTGCGAGCGGAGCGCGGGCGTGAGGTAGAACGCCCGCAGCGCGGTCGTGAGCTTGCCGCCGCCCTCGGCGCCGGCGGCGTCGATGTAGGCGCCGTAGAAGTGGGCGACCTGCTGGTAGGCCGGGGCGGAGGCGGCGCTGCGTACCGTCGCCGGGGCCGCAGGGGCCTGCGGTGCGGCTGCGGCGGCCGGGACCGCGGAGGCTGCAGTGAGCAGAGCAGTGACGAGCAGAGTACGGCCGGCGGTGCGGCGGCTGGGCGCGTTGCGGAGTTGGATCACGAAATTCCTGCCTTTTGTATGACTCTGTCCCGTTGGACACATGGTGTGGTGGTTCGGTTGCTTCGGATGCGTAGCGCGCCGGGTGCAACCTCCGGATGGCCTCTCGCGTCGTACGCATGTACGCGTATGTGGCGCGTAGGGGTGAGAGTGTTCGATGGGCTCGATGGAGTGGGTGGGGTGGGCGGGGTGGGCGGGGTGGCTGGGGTGATGGGTCTGCTGGGGGCCAGAGGAACCAGTAGGGCCGCAAGGGGAAGCAGCGGCGGGGGTCGGCAGGCGCTGGTGCAACTGCTCGTCCTGGCGCTGGTGGGCGCCGTCGGTCTGGTGCTGAGCGGTCCCGGAGCGAGCAGCGCCGACGCCGTGTCGGCCTGCGGCGGACGGCCCGCGAAGACGGTGAAGTTCGCGACCGGTGAGCTGCGCGTCTACAAGAGCCGAGCCTATGCCTGTGCGGTCACCGTCGCCAAGAAGCCGGGCAAGCGCCGCCAGATGTCCGTCCAGCTGCAGGCACGCGGCGCCCGGCCCGTCGTCGACAGCGGCAGATACACCACGCAGGCGGGCCCGGTGACGGTGCACGCGCTGCACCGGTGCATACGGGCCACGGGTTCGGTCTCCGGGACTTCGGGTTCCACGGGCTGGATCCTCTGCTGACGCCGCCTGCCTGACACGGAGACAACAGGGTCTGGCGGGCCGGGTGTTGCCCCCGCTAGGTTCACGACGAATGTTGTGAATCAAGGGGAGGGTGTATGCGCAAGGCGCTCAGAGGTTTCCTGTCGCTGGCGGTGCTCATGGGCACGGTGAGTGCGACGGGTGCCTCGGTCGGTGCGGCCACCGCCGCTGAACCGGCCGCGTTGGAGTCCGCTCAGGCCGCTGCGGGCAGTGACAGCGGTACGAGCACGGACATCAAGGACCGCATCCTGGCCATCCCGGGCATGAGTCTGATCGAGGAGAAGCCGTACGAGGGCTACCGCTACTTCGTCCTCAACTACACCCAGCCGATCGACCACCGGCACCCGTCGAAGGGCACGTTCCAGTAGCGGATCACCCTGCTGCACAAGGACACGTCCCGCCCGACGGTCTTCTACACCAGCGGCTACAACGTCTCCACGAACCCGAGCCGCTCCGAGCCGACCCGGATCATCGACGGCAACCAGGTCTCGCTGGAGTACCGCTTCTTCACCCCGTCCCGCCCGGCACCCGCCGACTGGACGAAGCTCGACATCTGGCAGGCCGCCAGCGACCAGCACCGCGTCTTCACCGCGCTGAAGCAGATCTACTCCAAGAACTGGCTGACCACCGGTGGTTCGAAGGGCGGCATGACCGCCACGTACTTCGAGCGCTTCTATCCCGAGGACATGGACGGCGTCGTCGCGTACGTCGCGCCGAACGACGTGGTCAACAAGGAGGACTCGGCGTACGACCGGTTCTTCCGGAACGTCGGCACCAAGGAGTGCCGCGACCGGCTGAACGGTGTGCAGCGCGAGGCGCTGATCCGCCGCGAGCCGCTGGAGAAGAAGTACAAGGAGTACGCCGACGAGAAGGGCTACACCTTCAACACCGTCGGCTCGCTCGACAAGGCGTACGAAGCCGTTGTCATGGACTACGTCTGGGCGTTCTGGCAGTACAGCCTGCTCGCCGACTGCGATTCCATCCCGGCGGACGCCAAGACCGCCCCGGACCAGGCGATCTGGGACTCGATCGACGGTATCTCCGGCTTCTCCGCCTACGTGGACCAGGGCCTGAACACGTACACGCCGTACTACTACCAGGCGGGCACGCAGCTCGGCTCGCCGGACATCGAGCAGCCGTGGCTCGGCAACCTCAGCCGGTACGGGTACCAGCCGCCGCGCAATTTCGTGCCGCGCTCCATCCCGATGAAGTTCCAGCCGTCGGTGATGCGCGACGTCGACAGCTGGGTGAAGCACCACGCCCACCACATGCTGTACGTGTACGGGGAGAACGACCCGTGGGGCGCGGAGCGCTTCCGTCTCGGTGCGGGCGCCCGTGACAGCTACGTCTACACGGTGGCGGGCGGCAACCACGGCTCCAATGTGGCCGGTCTCGCTGCCGACGAGAAGGCGAACGCCACCGCGGCCATTCTGCGTTGGGCGGGCGTCGCCCCGGCCGCCGTGCAGTCGGACCCGGCGAAGGCGAAGCCGCTCGCTTCGTACGACGCGCGTCTCGACAAGAAGGACGTGACGAGCGAGCGCAGGCAGGGCCCCGCGCTCCGGCCGTAAGAGGCCGGCACGGTGTGATGCGTGCCGGGTCCGAACCGTGCGGTTCGGACCCGGCACGCGCGCGCAGCCCCTCCGGTCAGTACGTCAGGCCGTAGCCGACCGGGTAGAGCACCTGCGTCGGGTCGCCCGCCCGCTGCACCGGGACCGGCAGTTTGCCCTCCGGTTCGGCGCGGCCTGCGATCACCCGGGCGGCCGCCCGCAGTTCGACGTCCGTCCACGAGTAGGCGGCCAGGCTCGCCGCGTGGGCGGGCAGCTGGGCGATGTCGTACGGGTTGCGGATCGCGAGCGTGATCACCGGGATTCCCGTCGCCACGAGGGCGCTGACCAGGGTGCGCTGCGAGCTGGTGGCCGAGACGTTGTACGTCCCCACGATCACCGCGTCCTTGCCCTGTGCGGCCGCCACTGCCTCGGCGATCTTCGCCTGGGTGGGTGCGGTGCCGGTGGACAGCGCGGTCGCCGCGTAACCCAGTTCGCCGAAGGCGGTGGCGAGGGTGATGGTCGGCGGCCCGGTGGTGCCGGACGGGGAGGCCGGATCGGCGCCGACCACCAGAAGGTTCTTGTGGGAGCGGCGGGACAGCGGCAGCACCGCACCGTCGTTGGCGAGCAGGGTGGTGGTGTGCTCGGCGATCCGGTCGGCGGCGGCGAGGTGCGACTGGGTGCCGACAGCACGGTCCACGCCCCGGTGGGTGACGAACGGGTCGTCGAACAGCCCCAGCTTCGTCTTCAGCCGCAGAATGCGCAGGATTGATTCCTCGATCCGGGCCTCGCTGATCTCGCTGCTCTTCACGGCCGCGAGGAGCGCGTTCCAGGAGACGTCCAGGCGCGGCGGGTTCAGCAGCTGGTCCACGCCCGCCTGCAGGGCGAGGACGGGCACGCGCTCGTCGCCGTACTTCGTCCGCACGCCCTCCATGCCGAGCGAGTCCGTGACCACGACACCGTCGTAGCCCAGCTCCTCGCGCAGGATGCCGGTGAGGATCGGCCGGGACAGCGTGGCCGGGTCCTCGGCCGGGTCGAGAGCGGGGACGACGATGTGCGCGGTCATGATCGCGTCGATGCCGGCGGCGATCGCGGCCCGGAAGGGCGGGGAGTCCAGCTCGGCCCACTGCTCGCGGGTGTGGTGGATGTACGGCAGGCCGGTGTGGCTGTCGGTGTTCGTGTCGCCGTGGCCGGGGAAGTGCTTGGCCGTCGATGCGATCCCGGCGCTCTGATACCCCTTCACCTGGGCGGCGACCATCGCGGCCACGGCCTGCGGATCCGCGCCGAAGGAACGTACGCCGATGACCGGGTTGGCCGGGTTGACGTTGACATCGGCGTCCGGGGCGTAGTTCTGGTTGATGCCGATCGCGGCCAGCTCGGCGCCCGCGATCTGCCCGGCCCGGCGGGCGTCGGAGGGCGAACCGCCCGCACCCAGCGCCATCGCGCCCGGCATCAGCGTGGCGGGCTCGCCGACGCGGCAGACGATGCCGTGCTCCTGGTCGGTGGAGATGAGAAGCGGCAGGGGAGTGGGACCGGCGAGACCGGCGCGCTGGATGCCGTTGGAGAGATCGGCGATCTGGTGCGGGTCGCGGGTGTTGTGCGCCCAGGCGAAGTAGATGATGCCGCCGACGTGGTACTTGGCGATCATCTCGGCGGCGGTACGGACCCCGATCTCGGCCAGGTTGGCGTCGATGTCGGCCTGGTCGGGCTCGGTGGCGGAGTGCCCGTACACCCGCATCACGAAGAGCTGGCCGACCTTCTCCTCCAGGCTCATCCGGGAGATGAGCTGCTTGAGGCGCTTGGTGGTGGAGGCGGAGGAGGAAGCGGAGGCGGCGGCGGCTCCGGGGGCGGAGACCGCGCCGGTCGCGGCCGCTGCGACCGTCGCGGCGGTGGCGGTGAGGAGGGTGCGTCTGGAGGTGCGGTGGTGCACGTGAGCTCCTTCGGCCGTTCTCGGTGACGAGGGGGTGGTGAAAGTAACTTCCAATGGTCACGGATATCCAGAAAGTAACTTCCGGTCAAGAGCGCGGCCCAAACTGGGCCCGTCCGGAGACCGTGGACAAGCGCTCGCAGCCCGCGCGCCCCGTTACCCCGCCCGCACCCCTGCACAGGCCCGCCCCCTACACCAGCCCCGCCCTCGCTCCCTGCCCCTGAAGCGCCGTCACCGCCGCCGTGATCGCCGGCCGCCGGGCCGCCTCCGTCCGCCACAGCGCGTACAGCCTCCGCACCGGCACGGGATCGAGCCGCACCGCCACCACCCCGGCCGGCAGCGGCCCGCGCCCCAGCCGCGGGATCATCGCGACGCCGAGGCCGGCGGCGAGCAGCGCCAACTGGGTGTGGTTCTCCTCCGCCTGGTGCCGGATGTCCGGCTCGTAACCCGCCGCCCGCAGCGTCCGAACGAGCCAGTCGTGGCAAACCGTCCCCGGCGGCTGGCAGATCCACCGCTCCTTCGCCAACTCCTCGCGCCGCACCGCGTCCCGCCCGGCGAGCCGGTGGCCCTCGGGCACCAGCAGATCGCACCGGTCGTCGCCGATCACCGCCTGCGCCACACTCTCCGGGGCGGGCAGCGGGGCGATGTCCCAGTCGTGCACCACCGCCAGGTCGATCACGCCCTTGGCCACCAGATCGACGGACAGATGCGGATCGACCTCGGTCAGCCGGGCGTCCAGGGCCGGGTGGTCCCGCTCCAGCTCGGTGAGCACACCGGGCAGCAGACCGCGCGCCGCAGAGGCGAAGGCGCCGATCGACAGCCGTCCGGTGGGCAGCCCCCGGCGCTCCTCCAGCGTCGTCTCGGCACGCTCCACGATGGCCAGCAACTGCTGTGCGGTGGCGGCGAGATGGAGCGCCTCCTCGGTGAGCGCGACACCGCGACCGCGCCGTTCCAGCAGTGTGGTGCGGGTCTCCCGCTCCAGCTTGGTGATCTGCTGGGAGACCGCGGACGGGGTGTAGCCGAGAGCTGCCGCGGCGCCCGCTACGGAGCCGTGGACGGAGATGGCGTGCAGGGCGCGCAGTCGGGACAGATCGAGCACCGGAACCTCCCGGACCTTGCCGATTCATTAGCGATGCTCAATTCCACCATGAAGAATTCCGCGCTGGTGCTACATGGTCGGGGCAGGTGATCCTCGGTCCATGCGTCCCCTCCACATAGCCCTG
Organism: Streptomyces sp. NPDC005181; assembly: GCF_040608395.1. NCBI lineage: Bacteria > Bacillati > Actinomycetota > Actinomycetes > Kitasatosporales > Streptomycetaceae > Streptomyces > Streptomyces sp. NPDC005181. Next base: position 54,193 of record NZ_JBEXID010000014.1, on the reverse strand, counting down.
GCCGCCCTGGTGGCTGCAGTCTGGGGTGTCAATTTCGTCGTCATCGAGGTCGGCCTCGGTCACTTCCCGCCGCTGCTCTTCTCCGCCCTGCGCTTTCTGGTCGCCGCCCTGCCCGCGGTGTTCTTCGTCGGACGCCCCAAGGTCGCCTGGAAGTGGATCGTGGGCGTCGGACTCGTCCTCGGAGTGGCGAAGTTCGGACTGCTCTTCATCGGCATGGACCGGGGGATGCCCGCCGGGCTCTCCTCCCTGGTGCTTCAGGTCCAGGCGGTCTTCACGGCCCTGTTCGCGGCGCTGGTGCTCGGCGAACGGCCGGGCAGGGTCAGGGTGCTGGGGATGGCGGTGGCGCTCGCGGGCATCGGGGTGGCGGCGGTCGACGAGGGGGCGAGCGGCCCCGTGCTCGCCTTCGTCCTGGTGATCGCGGCGGCGGCCTGCTGGGGCGTGTCCAACGTCCTGACCCGCAAGGCCGCCCCGCCGGACGCCCTCAACTTCATGGTCTGGGTCTCGACCGTGCCCGTACTGCCGCTGCTCGCCCTCTCCCTCCTCTTCGAAGGCTGGGACCGCGACGCCGACGCGCTCGCCGCGCTGGACTGGAGCGGCGTCGGCATCATCGTGTACGTCGCCTGGATCACGACGGTCTTCGGTTTCGGGGCGTGGGGCTTCCTGCTGCGTCACTACCCGGCGTCGTCCGTGGCGCCGTTCACCCTGCTCGTGCCGGTCTTCGGGATGTCGTCGGCGGTGCTGCTGCTCGACGAGTCGGTGAGCCCGCTGCGGTGGTGCGCGGCGGCGCTGCTGGTGGGCGGGGTGGCGCTGACATCGCTGGCGGGGACGCGCCGGCCGCGTCCCGCGACGACGGGGACCGCGGAACCGCAGCCGACGCGTGGCTGAACCCGGGCGCCTACTGCTTCGGCGCGCCCAACCGCAGCAGATGGTCGCGTCCCGCGCTCAGCAGCCCGGGCAGGTCGGCCGCGTCCGGGTGCCAGCGCTTTTCGTACTCCCAGCAGACCCAGGTGTCCGGGTCCAGGGTGTCCAGGCACGCCCCGAGCGGCAGCACCCCGGCGCCGAGGGGCAGCGGAGTGACATCGTCCGCCGACGCGATGTCCTTCACCTGTACGTATCCCAGGTGCGGGGCGAGCACCGCATGGCTCGCGGCCGGCTCCTCGCCGGCCAGCCAGGTGTGCATGATGTCCCACAGCGCACCGATCTGCCGGTGCCCTACCGTCCCCACGACACGGGCCACGGCGGCACCGGCCCGGTGCGAGTCGTGGGTCTCCAGGAGGATCCGTACACCCAGATCGCCGGCGTACGGAGCGGCGGCGCCCAGTCGGCGGACGGCGTTCGCGTCGGCCGTGTCCGGGTCCAGCGCGCCACCGCCGGGGAAGACCCGGACATGCGACGCGCCGAGATCCCGGGCCAGCTCCACCAGGCCGGCGAGCTCGTCCAGCACCGGCTGGTCGTCCCCCTCGGCGGCGACCCGGACGTACCCGGCGACGGTCAGGATCTCGACGCCGCCCCGCTTGAACTCATCGGCCACATCGGCGCGTTCGGCCGGGGAGAGCCCCGGGTGCACCGGCTCCTCGGGGTGGGCACGCAGCTCCACCCCCTGATAGCCGTGTTCGACGGCAAGCCGGATGACGTCGGCGATCGGCATCCCCGGCACTCCGAGGGTCGAGAAAGCGAGCTTCACGTGCGTTGTCCTTCCGTCGGTACGTGCCCCTGCGCCGTACGGGCCGGACAGCGGCCCGCACATCATCGGCCCACGGCACGCAGTACCCGTACCCCCGACCCGGCGGCGGAACCCGGCCGGGTCACTTCCGCGGCGGCGCCGTCGACCCCCGGACCATCAGCTCCGCCGCGATGGTCGCGATGCCCCCCGGTGGCGGTGTCTCCTTGCCCATCGCCAGCCGGCCCGCCCGTGCGCCCGCCTCGAACAGAGGCAGGCGCACGGTCGTCAGGGCCGGGACCGCGTCCACCGAGAACGGCAGGTCGTCGAAGCCGGCCACGGAGATGTCCGCGGGGATGCGGAAGCCGCGGTCCCGGATCGCTGCGCTCGCGCCCAGGGCCACCGTGTCGTTGGCGGCGACGATCGCCGTCACCTCCGGTTCGCGGCGCAGGAGTTCGAGCGTCGCGTCGTAACCGGACCGGCGGTCGTACGGGCCGTGCACGGTGAGGCGTTCCTCGTCGCCGTGCAGCCCGGCATTCTGCATCGCCTCGCGGTGACCTTCCAGCCGGTGGCGGGTCGTCGTCCGCTCCAGGGGGCCCGCGACATAGCCGATCCGCCGGTGGCCGAGCGAGAGCAGATGCTCGGTGAGGCGCCGGCCGCCACCACGGTTGTCGAAGGCGAGCGCCGCCACGATCGCCTCGCCCTCCGGCAGCGGGGGCCGCCCGCACAGCACCACCCGGGTCCCCGCGTCCGCGAGTTTCGCCAGCTTCGCGTTCATCGCAGCCTGGTGCGCCGGGTCCTCCACGGCGCCGCCGGTGAGGATGACGGCTGCGGCGCGCTGGCGCTGGAGCAGGGTGAGGTAGGTGAGTTCGCGTTCGGGGGAGCCGCCGGTGTTGCAGATGACGGCGAGCTTCTCGCCCCCGGCCCGCCCGGAGCCGTCGCCCGGCCCGCCGATCTCGGTCTGCGCCGCCCCGGCCATGATTCCGAAGAACGGGTCGGCGATGTCGTTGACCAGGATGCCGACCAGGTCGGACGTGGCGGCGGCGAGCGAGCTGGCCGGGCCGTTCAGCACGTAGTCCAGGTCGTCCACCGCGCGCAGTACCCGCTCCCGGGTGGACGCCGCGACCGGGTAGTTGCCGTTGAGCACGCGGGACACGGTGGCGGGCGACACCCGGGCGCGAGCCGCCACATCCGCCAGGGTGACTGTCATCGCTTCCTCCGAGGGTTTTGGACCGGGCCCTCTTGTCCGGGCCGCTGTCGGCAGGCTAGCGTCATACCGCATAGAAAGCGCTTGCTGCGGCCGTATGGAGGGAACTTCGTGACACGCAGGACAGTGCGCATCGCCATGAACGGCGTCACGGGTCGCATGGGATACCGGCAGCACCTGGTGCGCTCGATCCTCGCGATCCGTGAGCAGGGAGGCCTCGACCTCGGTGACGGCGAGGTGCTGTGGCCCGAACCCGTCCTCGTCGGCCGCCGCGCCCACGCGCTGGAGGAACTCGCCGACCGGCACGGTCTGACCGAGTGGTCGACCGACCTCGACGCGGTCCTCGCGGACGAGTCGATCGACATCTACTTCGACGCCCAGGTCACCTCGGCCCGCGTCGAAGCGATCAAGACGGCCATCGCCGCGGGCAAGCACGTCTACACCGAGAAGCCCACCGCCACGGACGTCGAGGGCGCCCTGGAGCTGGCCCGCCTCGCCCGTGACGCCGGGATAAAGCACGGCGTCGTCCAGGACAAGATCTTCCTGCCGGGCCTGCTGAAGCTGAAGCGCCTCATCGACGGCGGCTTCTTCGGCGAGATCCTCTCCGTACGCGGTGAGTTCGGCTACTGGGTCTTCGAGGGCGACTGGCAGGAGGCCCAGCGCCCGTCCTGGAACTACCGCGCGGAGGACGGCGGCGGCATCGTCGTCGACATGTTCCCGCACTGGGAGTACGTGCTCCACGAGCTGTTCGGTCAGGTCACGACCGTCCAGGCGCACGTCCAGACGCACATCCCGCAGCGCTGGGACGAGCAGGGGAAGCCGTACGCCGCCACCGCGGACGACGCTGCCTACGGCATCTTCCAGCTGGCGGGCGGCGCCGTCGCCCAGATCAACTCCTCCTGGGCCGTGCGCGTCAACCGCGACGAGCTCGTCGAGTTCCAGGTCGACGGAACCCATGGCTCCGCCGTCGCCGGTCTGCGCAACTGCCGCGTCCAGCACCGCTCGGCCACCCCCAAGCCGGTCTGGAACCCCGACCTCCCGGTCACCGAGCCGTTCCGCGACCAGTGGCAGGAAGTCCCCGACAACGCCGTCTTCGACAACGGCTTCAAGGCCCAGTGGGAGCTCTTCCTGCGCCACATCGTGCTCGACGAGCCCTACACCTGGGACCTGATGGCCGGCGCCCGCGGCGTGCAGCTCGCCGAGCTCGGGCTCAAGTCCTCCGCCGAGGGCCGGCGTCTCGACGTACCGGAGCTGACGCTGTGACGATCCACCTCCCGCAGGGCCCGTACGAACCCCGCACCACCCCGCTCGACCTCGCCCCGGGCGGGTCACCGCTCGCCTCCCGTACGGTCTTCTCCGCCGCCCATGTCGTCGCGGACCCGTACGCCGACGTCAGCCCCGACGGCCCCGCGGCCGTCGACTGGGACGCCACCCTCGCCTTCCGCCGCCACCTCTGGTCGCACGGCCTCGGCGTCGCCGAAGCCATGGACACCGCCCAGCGCGGCATGGGTCTGGACTGGGCGGGCGCCGCCGAGCTGATCCGCCGCTCCGCCGCCGAGGCGAAGGCGGTCGGCGGCCGGATCGCCTGCGGCGTCGGCACCGACCAGCTCCCCGCCGGCCCGGCCACGCTCGCCGAGGTGAAGGCCGCGTACGAGGAACAGCTCGCCCTCGTCGAGGAGAGCGGCGCCCAGGCCATCCTGATGGCGTCCCGCGCCCTCGCCGCCGCGGCGAACGGCCCCGAGGACTACCTGGAAACGTACGCACACCTGCTCCGCCAGGCCTCGGAACCGGTCGTCCTGCACTGGCTCGGCCCGATGTTCGATCCGGCGCTGGAGGGATACTGGGGTTCGCCGGACCTCGACGCCGCCACCGGCACGTTCCTGAAGGTCATCGCCGAACACCCGGACAAGGTCGACGGCATCAAGATCTCGCTCCTCGATGCCGAGCGCGAGATCGACGTACGCCGTCGTCTGCCCAGTGGGGTGCGCTGCTACACCGGCGACGACTTCAACTACCCCGAGCTGATCGCGGGCGACGACCGTGGCTTCAGCCACGCGCTGCTCGGCATCTTCGACCCGCTCGGTCCGCTGGCCGCCCACGCGGTACGCGTCCTGGACACCGGGGACGTCAAGGGGTTCCGTGAACTTCTCGACCCCACAGTCGAGTTGTCCCGGCACCTCTTCCGGGCGCCCACCCGCTTCTACAAGACGGGCGTGGTCCTCCTCGCCTGGCTGGCCGGCCACCAGGACCACTTCACGATGGTCGGCGGTCTCCAGTCCGCCCGCTCGCTGCCGCACCTGGCGAAGGCGTACGAACTCGCCGACCGGCTGGGGCTGTTTCCCGACCCGGAGCTGGCCGAATCCAGGATGCGCGCCCTGCTCACGGTCAACGGAGGTGTCCGGTGACGGACTTGTCGCGTCTGAGCATCAACCAGGAGACCATCAAGCAGTGGTCGCTGCCCGAGCTGGCCGAGGGCTGTGTCGAGGAGGGCATCGACAAGGTCGGCCTGTGGCGGGCCCCTGTCCAGGAGTACGGGGTCGAGCGCACCGCGCGGCTTCTGAAGGACGCGGGCCTGACCGTCACCAGCCTGTGCCGGGGTGGCTTCTTCACCGCACTCGACCCGGCCGAACGGGCCCGCGCCCTGGACGACAACCGTGCCGCGATCGACGAGGCGGCAGCCCTGTCCACCGACACCCTGGTCCTGGTCTCCGGCGGCCTCCCGGCCGGCAGCCGTGACCTCCACGGTGCCCGCGAACGTATCGCGGAAGCGCTCGCCGAGCTGGGCCCGTACGCGCAGGAGCGCGGCGTCCGCCTCGCGATCGAACCGCTGCACCCGATGTTCGCCTCGGACCGCTGTGTCGTCTCCACCCTGTCCCAGGCCCTGGACATCGCCGAGCGCTTCCCGGCGGAGCAGGTCGGGGTGGTCGTCGACACGTACCACATCTGGTGGGACGACCAGGTGGCCGCACAGATCGCCCGCGCCGGTGCGGGCGGGCGCATCCACTCGTTCCAGCTGGCGGACTGGATCACCCCGCTCCCCGCGGGTGTGCTGGTCGGACGGGGCCAACTCGGCGACGGAAGCATCGACTTCCGCGCGTTCCGCGAGATGGTCGGGGCCACCGGCTTCACCGGGCCGATCGAGGTGGAGATCTTCAACGAGGACCTGTGGGCGCGGGACGGCGCCGAAGTCCTCGCGGAGGTGGCGGCCCGGTACGCCGAGCACGCCTGCTGAGAGCGGGTGCGGGGCGGCCGGGCAAAGAGATCGCAAAGGCGTACAACCCTTTGGCGGCCTGCCGGGTCGTATCTTGCGTCGGGCGCTTCCGGGGAGGGATCCGGGGGGATCGGGAAGCCCTGATGAGGGTGGGGGAAAGCGAGAGGGGCCCGGTCTTCGACCGGGCCCCATTTCGCCTTACCGGGCCTGTCCCGTACGCCTCTTGCAGCCGGCCGGGACAGGGCCGGTGGCCGTCGAGATCGGCTTCGGTGCAAGCAGATCAGTAGGCCGAGTTGACGTTGTCGATCGAGCCGTAGCGGTGGGCCGCGTAGTTGCAGGCGGCGGTGATGTTGGCGACCGGATCGTAGATGTTCCACGAGGTCCCGGGGACGTGGTACGCCTTGAAGGTCGGGTCGATGACCTGGAGCAGCCCCTTGGACGGGATGCCCTTGGCGGCGTTGGAGTCCCAGTTGTTGATGGCGTTGGGGTTGCCCGAGGACTCGCGCATCAGGTTGCGGTAGATGCCGTTGTAGGAGCCCGGGATGCCCTTGGCGTGCATGATCTCCAGCGACTGGTTGATCCAGGTGCTGACGCTGCCGCCGGCCTGGGCGGGGGCAGCGGCCGAGGCAGCCGGAACGCCTACGAGAGAACCGGCGACGACCGCGACTCCGGCGGCGACCATGCCGAGCGAGATCTTCTTGGCCTGAGTCGTGTGAGCAAATTTCTTGGACATCGCCGAGATCTTCATCGGAAATTACCTCTTCCCGTGGGGATGCCAAGAATTGTTAAACGGGTTCAACATTCGGTCAATGCCCCTCTTTACTACCGGGTTACGTACAGATAGGGAGCAACAGTGTCCGAAATCGCCGCAAACGGGCGATAGAACAGGTTCTTTGCTCTACTAAGTCGTATCATAGTGACGCACGCCATATCGCCCACGTCACACGACAGAAGTCGCAAATCGGGCAAAACTGGACACGGATATATTTCCTTGCGCCACGCAAATAAAAGCCTTCTATCCGCCCCGCGCAATGAATGAGGAGAGCGGTGCAATGAAAACGCGGACGGCTATTCAAAGCGCGATGCTCACGTTCTGCGCCGCACCTTTGATCTGCCGGCCGGCGTGCTCGACGAGTCGATCGGCGGGCACCGTCCCGCCGCCTCGTCCGCGGTTCCGCCGTCAGAAGTCGGTGACTGCGCGTGTGGAGTGTCAGCGGTGCCCGATACCGTCGGTTCATGTCCAACATGGCCGTCCTCGAAGGGGTCCTGGAGCGGATCACCTACGCCAACGAGGAGAACGGGTACACGGTCGCCCGCGTCGACACGGGTCGCGGCGCGGGTGATCTGCTGACGGTCGTCGGCTCGCTGCTCGGTGCCCAGGTGGGGGAGTCCCTGCGGATGGAGGGGCGCTGGGGCTCGCACTCCCAGTACGGCAAGCAGTTCACCGTGGAGAACTACACGACCGTGCTGCCCGCCACCATCCAGGGCATCCGCCGCTATCTGGGCTCCGGTCTGATCAAGGGCATCGGCCCGGTCATGGCCGACCGGATCACCACCCACTTCGGCGTCGACACGCTCGACATCATCGAGCAGCAGCCGAAGCGGCTGGTCGAGGTCCCGGGGCTCGGTCCGAAGCGGACGAAGATGATCGCCGCGGCCTGGGAGGAACAGAAGGCGATCAAGGAAGTGATGGTCTTCCTCCAGGGGGTGGGCGTCTCCACCTCCATCGCTGTCCGCATCTACAAGAAATACGAGGACGCGTCGATCTCCGTCGTGAAGAACCAGCCCTACCGGCTGGCTGCCGACGTCTGGGGCATCGGCTTTCTCACCGCGGACAAGATCGCGCAGGCGGTCGGCATCCCGCACGACAGCCCGGAGCGGGTCAAGGCCGGTCTGCAGTACGCGCTGTCGCAGTCCACCGACCAGGGCCACTGCTTCCTCCCGGAGGAGCGGCTGATCGCCGACGCGGTCAAGCTGCTCCAGGTCGATACGGGACTGGTCATCGAGTGCCTCGCCGAACTGGCCGAGGATCCGGAGGGTGTCGTACGGGAGAAGGTGCCGTCGCCCGAGGGCGGCGAGCCGGTCACCGCCATCTACCTCGTGCCGTTCCACCGCGCCGAAGTCGCCCTCGCCGCCCAGGTGCAGCGGCTGCTGCGGACGCCCGAGGACCGGATGCCGGCCTTCCAGGACGTCGACTGGGGCAAGGCGCTGACGTGGCTCGCGGGCCGCACAGGGGCGACGCTCGCCCCCGAGCAGGAATCCGCCGTCCGGCTCGCGCTCAGCCGGAAGGTTGCCGTGCTGACCGGCGGACCCGGCTGCGGGAAGTCGTTCACCGTTCGCTCCATCGTCGAGCTGGCCCGTGCCAAGCGCGCAAAGGTCGTTCTGGCCGCGCCCACCGGGCGGGCGGCGAAGCGGCTGTCGGAGCTGACCGGCGCCGAGGCGTCCACCGTGCACCGGCTGCTGGAGCTCAAACCGGGCGGGGACGCGGCATACGACCGGGACCGTCCGCTGGACGCCGATCTGGTCGTCGTCGACGAGGCGTCGATGCTCGATCTGCTGCTGGCCAACAAGCTCCTGAAGGCCGTGGCACCCGGTGCCCATCTGCTGCTGGTCGGGGACGTCGACCAGCTGCCGTCGGTCGGCGCGGGGGAGGTGCTGCGCGATCTGCTCGCCGAGGGCGGACCCGTCCCGGCGGTCCGGCTGACGACGATCTTCCGCCAGGCGCAGAAGTCCGGCGTCGTCACCAACGCGCACCGGATCAACTCCGGAGTGCCGCCCCTCACTCAGGGCCTCGATGACTTCTTCCTCTTCGTCGAGGACGAGACGGAGGAGGCGGGTGTGCTCGCGGTGGACGTCGCGGCCCGCCGTATCCCGGCCAGATTCGGCCTCGACCCCAGGCGTGACGTGCAGGTCCTCGCCCCCATGCACCGCGGCCCGGCCGGTGCCGGCCACCTCAACGGCCTGCTGCAACAGGTCATCACCCCGGGCCGCCCCGACCTGCCCGAGAAGCGGTTCGGCGGCCGGGTCTTCCGCGTCGGCGACAAGGTGACCCAAATCAGAAACAACTATGACAAGGGGGAGAGCGGCGTCTTCAACGGCACGGTCGGCGTCGTCACTTCGCTCGACCTGGACGAGCAGAAACTGACGGTCCTCACGGACGAGGACGAGGAGATCCCGTACGACTTCGACGAGCTGGACGAGCTGGCCCACGCGTACGCCATGACGATCCACCGTTCCCAGGGCAGCGAATACCCGGCCGTCGTCGTCCCCGTCACCAAGAGCGCCTGGATGATGCTCCAGCGAAACCTGCTGTACACGGCCGTGACGAGAGCCAAGAAGCTCGTCGTGCTGGTCGGCTCACGGCAGGCGATCGGGCAGGCGGTCCGGACAGTTTCCGCAGGCAGGCGCTGTACGGCGCTGGATTACCGGCTGCGCGGAGAGTCTGGCGGAGGATCCCCGAAAAAAATGATCGATCAAATCGGTGGGAAACATCACGGAGGCCTTCCGGAACCCGAGTCGAGGGGGCAGGATGAGTAAGTTCGCGGCACTCAGTGCCGCGAGTAGGTCCAATGGACGACCCCGAGTGCACTCTCCTGAGCCAAATGGGGGAGGGTGGAGACAGTCAGGGAACCTCGAAGAAGAGGCACTACGTCGGTGAGGGATGACGTGAGCGACAACTCTGTAGTACTGCGGTACGGCGATGACGAGTACACCTACCCGGTGATCGACAGCACCGTCGGCGACAAGGGCTTCGACATCGGGAAGCTCCGGGCACATACCGGCCTGGTGACGCTGGACAGCGGATACGGCAACACCGCCGCGTATAAATCCGCCATCACCTACCTCGACGGTGAGCAGGGCATCCTGCGGTACCGCGGCTACCCCATCGAGCAGCTCGCCGAGCGCTCGACGTTCCTCGAGGTCGCGTACACGCTCATCAACGGCGAGCTTCCCAAGGTCGACGAGCTGTCGGCCTTCAAGAACGAGATCACCCAGCACACGCTGCTGCACGAGGACGTCAAGCGGTTCTTCGACGGCTTCCCGCGCGACGCCCACCCGATGGCCATGCTGTCCTCGGTCGTCAGCGCACTGTCCACGTTCTACCAGGACAGCCACAACCCGTTCGACGAGGAGCAGCGCCACCTCTCGACGATCCGTCTGCTGGCCAAGCTGCCGACGATCGCCGCGTACGCGTACAAGAAGTCGATCGGGCACCCCTTCGTCTACCCGCGCAACGACCTCGGGTACGTCGAGAACTTCCTGCGCATGACCTTCTCGGTCCCCGCCCAGGAGTACGAGCCGGACCCGGTCGTCGTCTCCGCGCTCGACAAGCTGCTCATCCTGCACGCGGACCACGAGCAGAACTGTTCGACCTCCACCGTGCGTCTGGTCGGCTCCTCGCAGGCGAACATGTTCGCCTCGATCTCTGCCGGTATCTCCGCGCTGTGGGGCCCGCTGCACGGTGGCGCCAACCAGTCGGTGCTGGAGATGCTCGAGGGCATCCAGGCCAACGGTGGCGATGTCGACTCCTTCATCCGCAAGGTGAAGAACAAGGAGGACGGCGTCCGGCTGATGGGCTTCGGCCACCGCGTCTACAAGTCCTTCGACCCGCGCGCCAAGATCATCAAGGCCGCGGCCCACGACGTGCTGTCCGCGCTCGGCAAGTCCGACGAGCTGCTCGACATCGCGCTCAAGCTGGAGGAGCACGCGCTCTCCGACGAGTACTTCGTCTCGCGCAACCTCTACCCCAACGTGGACTTCTACACCGGTCTGATCTACCGGGCCATGGGCTTCCCGACCGAGATGTTCACCGTGCTCTTCGCGCTCGGCCGGCTCCCCGGCTGGATCGCCCAGTGGCACGAGATGATCAAGGAGCCGGGTTCGCGCATCGGCCGCCCGCGCCAGATCTACACCGGCGAGGTCCTGCGCGACTTCGTCCCGGTCGAGGGTCGCTGAGCTTCGTAGCACCCCCAGCACCACCCCGGCCCCGGTGGCCGGTTGCCTTCGCCCCGCGTACCGCGCTTTCGCACAGAGCGCGGTGTCCGGGGCGATTTGCTTGCCCGGGACAGGAACGGGGTCCGGTCCCGGTCTCGTTCGGTGAGCATCCGCATGGAACGCGAGAAGCGCCCCGCCATCGATCCCCCCACGGGTCGACAGCGAGGCGCTTCCCATATCCCGGAGCGGATTCCCCCCACGGGATCCGGCCGGGCATCTGTGGGAGCCGAAGCTCCTGGGTGTTCCTCGTACCACTGCGTTGTACCGCTCTGTACCTCACGGCGGTCCGCCGGGGTACGTACGCACGGGAGGGCCGCTCAAAGCTCCCCGGTGCACGTGCCCCGGCCAACGCTTGCCTGAAGCGTCCCCCAAGACACTTCATCGGACGTCCCCCAAGACATCCTTGGCATCGCACTCTAAGACTTGCGAACCCGCTGAATGGTTACCCCAAAACCGATGTGATCTAAATCTCTTTGTGGAAATCATGTGAAGGTACGCAGTCGCAGGCTGTTCGTCACGACGAAGACCGATGAGAACGCCATCGCCGCTCCGGCAATCATAGGGTTGAGCAGGCCAAATGCCGCAAGGGGCAGGGCAGCCACGTTGTAGCCGAAGGCCCAGAAGAGGTTGCCCCTGATGGTGGCCAGCGTGCGCCGCGAGAGTCGGATGGCATCGGCAGCCACCTTCAGATCTCCACGAACGAGGGTGAGGTCGCTCGCCTCGATCGCGGCGTCCGTGCCGGTACCCATCGCCAGACCGAGATCCGCCGTGGCGAGGGCGGCTGCGTCGTTTACGCCGTCGCCGACCATCGCGACCGAGCGCCCCTCGGCCCGCAGCCGCTCGATGACATTCACCTTGTCCTCGGGCAGCACCTCGGCGTAGACCTCGTCGATGGAGACGGCGCGGGCCACGGCGTCCGCCACGGCCCGGTTGTCACCGGTCAGCAGCACCGGCCGCAGGCCGAGCGCGCGCAGGTCGGCCACTGCTGCCGCACTGGAGTCCTTGATCGCGTCTGCGACCCCGAGGACGCCGCGCGCCTCACCGTCCCAGGCGACGGCGATGGCTGTACGACCCTGGGCCGCCGCGTCCGCGAGGGCGGCGGACAGCGCCTCGGGGACGCCGATTCCGGCATCGGTGAGCAGCTGCGGGCGTCCGACGAGTACCTGATGGCCGTCGACGGTGCCGCGTACCCCGAGCCCCGGGACGTTGGTGAAGTCCTGGACGGCGGGAAGGACGGCCGCGGTCCGCTCGCGGGCGCCGGCGGCCACGGCCTGGGCGATGGGGTGCTCTGAGGCGTGCTCCAGGGCACCTGCCAGCCGAAGCAGCTGCAGCTCGTCCGCCGCCTCGGCCGCCACGTGGACGTCCTGGAGGGTCATCCGGCCGGTGGTGACCGTACCGGTCTTGTCGAGGACGATCGTGTCGATACGGCGCGTGGTCTCCAGGACTTCCGGGCCCTTGATCAGGATGCCGAGCTGCGCGCCGCGCCCCGTGCCGACCATGAGGGCGGTGGGGGTGGCGAGGCCGAGGGCGCACGGGCAGGCGATGATCAGTACGGCGACGGCGGCGGTGAACGAGGCCGTCACGTCGTTCGTGAGAAGCAGCCAGACGACCAGGGTGACCAGCGCGATCAGCAGGACGACCGGGACGAAGACCGCCGAGATCCGGTCGGCGAGGCGCTGCACCTCGGCCTTCCCGCTCTGGGCGTCCTCGACCAGCCTGGCCATCCGGGACAGCTGGGTGTCGGCGCCGACCCGGGTGGCCCGTACGACGAGGCGGCCCGAGACATTGACGGTGGCGCCGGTGACGGTGTCGCCGGCCTTCACATCGACCGGGACGGACTCGCCGGTGAGCATGGACGCGTCCACGGCCGAGGCGCCCTCGGTGACGGCGCCGTCGGTGGCGATCTTCTCGCCGGGACGGACGACGAAACGGTCGCCGACGGTCAGCCGGCCGACAGGGACGCGCACCTCCGTGCCGCCCCGGAGGACGGAGACGTCCTTGACGCCGAGATGCATCAGCGCGCGGAGGGCGGAACCGGCCTTCCGCTTGGACTTCGCCTCCAGATAGCGGCCCAGCAGGATGAAGGTGATGACCCCGGCGGCGACCTCCAGATAGATGGTGGAGGAGCCCTCGGCGCGCGAGACGGTGAAGTCGAAGCCGTGCCGCATACCGGTCATGCCGGCGTCACCCAAGAACAGCGCCCAGAGCGACCAGCCGAAGGCGGCGAGAGTGCCGATCGAGACCAGGGTGTCCATGGTGGCCGCGCCGTGCCGGAGGTTGGTCCAGGTGGCGCGGTGGAAGGGCAGGCCGCCCCAGACGACCACGGGGGCGGCGAGGGTGAGGGAGAGCCACTGCCAGTTGTCGAACTGGAAGGCGGGGACCATGGCCAGCAGGACGACGGGGGCGGCGAGGACGGCCGAGACGATGAGGCGCTGACGCAGGGCGGCGAGGGTGCCGGCGGCGCCGGTGTCCGCAGCGTCCGCGGCGTCTGTGGGGCGTGCGAGGGGTCCGGCGTTCACGGCGTCGTCGGTGTCTGCGGCTTCGGTGGGGCTCGTGACGCCGGCCGGAGTCGTGGGCTCGGTCGCGGGCGGCGGTACGGACGGGGCGAGCGAGGTGGGCGGCGTCGGCGCGGGCCGCTGCACCGGCTGCGCCGTGTAGCCGGTCCGCTCGACCGTGGCGATCACGTCGTCGAGCCGGGTTCCGGCACCGAACTCGACGCGAGCCTTCTCGGTCGCGTAGTTGACGGTGGCGGTGACGCCGTCCATCCGGTTGAGCTTCTTCTCGACGCGGGCCGCGCACGAGGCGCAGGTCATCCCGCCGATCACGAGCTCGGCCGCCGAACTCGCGGCTGCCGGGGCCTCGGCCTCTGTTGCGCTGTACATGTCCGAACTCCTGAAATGCCGACCGGGCCGTGCCTACCAGTATCTGCTGGTCGGTCCGGCCCGGCGGAGAAGAGTGGTGCGGGTGGTGCGAATGATGCGGGGTACGCGGGTCTGCGCAGCTGTGTCCAGGTGGGCCGGACGGTATTCAGGCCTGGCCGACGAGCTCGTAACCCGCCTCGTCGACCGCGGCGCGCACGGCGTCCTCGGTCAGCGGCGCCGCGGAGACCACGGTCACCTGGCCGGTGGCGGCCACGGCCTTCACCGAAGTGACGCCCTCGATACCGGAGATCTCCTCGGAGACGGCGCCTTCGCAGTGCCCGCAGGTCATGCCGGTCACGTGGTAGACGGCCGTGACCCCGCCCATCGTGGCCCGGGCGTCCGCATCGTCGTGGCAGGAGCCGCTCGGCGAGCAGCAGGAACCGGTGGCCTGGGTGAGCTGGATCTCGGCGGTCATGGTGTTCTCCTCTTCGACGCCTACGTCTCGGTGTGACGCCAGGGCCCCCCGGGATTGATGGTGCGCCCCAACACTCACACTTTATACCCCTAGGGGGTATAAATGCGAGGCGGGGCGCGCTTTCGGTCGAGGGTTATCGGCCAACCGGCGGAATCCGTTCGGGGCGTGCCAGTGAGTCAGGACTCACTCCTGCTCACTGCCCAGGAACGGTTCGTTCGCCCAGTACGTGGCGCTGGGACAGGCCGACGTCAAAACGCGTCCGCCCATCTGGGCGGCGCGGGCGACGCGGTGCGCGAACTGACGGGTGGCGGAGCCCATCTGTCGCTCGACGCGCTGGGCTCTCCGGTCACCTGCGCCGCCTCGGTCCGGAGCCTGCGGTGGCAGGGCCGCCATGTGCAGGTGGGCCTGCTGCCCACGGCGGCCGGCGACCCCGTCGTCCCCATGGCGCGGGTGACAGGCCTGGAGCTGGAGATTCTCGGCAGCCACGGAATGGCCGCGCACGACTACCCGCCGATGATGGACATGGTGCGGGCCGACACCCTGCGCCCGGACCTGCTGGTGACCTCCACCATCGCGCTGGACGCGGCCCCGGCGGCGCTCGCCGCGATGGGAACGACCCCCGGCGCGGGAGTGACGATCATCGAACCGGCGAAGTAGCCCCGCCCGCCCGGGTCCGGCGAAGGCCGAGGCCCCGTACGGCGCCGGCGGTATGCAGAGGCCGATCGCCGGACGGGGCCGGAACGGAAAGGGGGTGGCGAAGAAGGAGGCGTCAGTCCCTGCGGCCCCGGTTACCCGGGCGTGAAGCGACCCAGGCGCGGACGGTGTCCGCGTACCAGTAGGGCTTACCGCCCTCCACATGGTCCGGCGCGGGAAGCAGACCGTGTTTGCGGTACGAGCGGACGGTGTCCGGCTGCACCCGGATGTGCGCTGCAATGTCCTTGTAGGACCAGAGCCTTCTGTCCGTCATAGGTGACACCTCTCTGCACCGCAGCGGCAGCCGGGGGGCCGTCGGGGGTGCGGTGCGCACGCCGACGATCACTCAGCCTGTGCCCGGTGAACGACGCGGAGTGAGCGGCGGAGAGGGGCTGTCGAGCGCCTGTGACGGAAGACCCGCGTAACGGAGATATGTGTGACGAGGGGGTGATCTCTGTGACAGAACGCGCGCATTGGGGCCAAAATCGGCTATGCGTTCCAGAGCGCCGACCAGGTCCGCGGGCCGACCAGGCCGCTCGGAATGAGCGGTGGGTGGTCCGCCTGGAAGCGCTGAACGGCCGCGAGGGTCGTCGGTCCGAAGGTGCCGTTGACCTCGCTCCACGGCAGATAGCGGCGGTTGGCCAGCAGGCACTGCACCTCGGAGACCCGGTCGCCCTGCTCGCCGTAGAGGGTGGGCTCGTTGCCGAAGTAGAACGCGCAGACCGCGCCGGCGCCCGGCGGTGCGAGCGGCGGTGCCGGTTCGTGGTCGGCGGCCGAGGCGGCCGGGGCGGCGATGAGGGCGGCGGCCAGGGCGAGTGCGGCCAGGGCCGGGGCTCCGGCAGACCTGGGGGTGGGGAACGCTTTTCGTGCCACGGTGAGTTGCTCCTTGTCCGGTCGAGGGGTGCGGTGGGGCCGCACCCTCTTCTCGCCGAGAACAACACCGCATACCGCCCTCGCGTCACTTCCCCGGACGGTTCGGCGTGTCGGGGGCCGGCACCGGGGTGCCGCAGGAGCGGAGGAAGTCACGGGTGCGGCGGGCGATCGGGAGGGGCTTGTCGGGCGGGCACGGATACATGTCCTGTTCGACGATCGCGAACAGATCGGCGTCGAGCCGGCGAGCGGCGTCGAGCACGGGCCCCAGGGCGGGTACGCCGTTCGGCGGCTCGCACATCACACCGCGCGCCACGGCGGGCCCGAACGGCACCTCGTCCGCCACGACTTGGGCCAGGATCTCCGGGTCGACCTGCTTGAGGTGCAGATAGCCGATCCGCTCGCCGTAGGTCTCGATCAGCTTGACGCTGTCCCCGCCGCAGTAGGCGTAGTGACCGGTGTCGAGACAGAGCGAGACCAGGTCGGGGTCCGTGGCGTCGAGGAACCGGCTGACGTTCTCCTCGCTGTCGATATGGGTATCGGCATGAGGGTGGACGACGATCCGCAGCCCGTACCGGTCCTGCACCTCGCGGCCCAGCCGCTCCGTCTGGGCGGTGAGGTCGCGCCACTGCTCCGCGGTGAGCGTGCGGTCCTCCAGGACCTCGCCGGTCTTGTCGTCGCGCCAGAACGACGGGATGACCACCAGATGCTCCGCGCCCATCGCCCGGGTGAGCGCCGCGATGTCGGCGACATGCGCCCAGGTCCGGTCCCAGACGTCCGGTCCGTGGTGCAATCCGGTAAAAACGGTGCCCGCGGACACGGTGAGACCGCGGCGTCGGGTTTCGTCCGCGAGACGGGCCGGGTCGGTCGGGAGATAGCCGTAGGGGCCCAGTTCGATCCACTCGTAACCGGCCCCGGAGACCTCGTCGAGGAAGCGCTGCCACGGCACCTGCTGTGGATCGTCGGGAAACCAGACCCCCCAGGAGTCAGGTGCCGAGCCGATACGGATGCGGGCCGGAGCAGATGCTGAAGAGGTCATATCGCCCACACTCCCGGCCTCGGGAGACGGGTGTCAAGGCTTCGTCCTTATGTCCGGACAAAATGTTGACAGCGTTCCGGAGAGAGGGCTAGACCTGGGGGCAGCCGCTCCGGTCGCCGGTCGAAGGGATGCGTATGCCTGAGATGTACGACGTGATCACCATGGGGCGGATCGGGGTCGATCTCTACCCGCTTCAGACCGGTCTGCCGCTGGCTCAGGTCGACACATTCGGAAAGTTTCTCGGCGGCTCACCGGCCAATGTGGCCGTCGCGGCGGCCCGGCTCGGCAGGCGGACGGCGGTGGTGACGCGCACCGGCCGGGACGCGTTCGGGGACTATCTCCACCAGCAGCTGCGGGAGTTCGGGGTGGACGACCGGTGGGTGACACCCGTGGACGCGTACCCGACGCCGGTGACCTTCTGCGAGATCTTCCCGCCGGACGACTTCCCGCTCTACTTCTACCGGCAGCCCAAGGCGCCCGATCTGGAGATCCATGAAGCGGAACTCGACCTCGACGCGATCCGCGCGGCCCGGGTCTTCTGGATGACGGGCACCGGCCTGTGCGCGGAACCGAGCCGCACGGCGACGCTGGCGGCGCTGCGCGCCCGGAGCGAGGCCCAGGAGCGGTCCCGCAGTGAGCAGGGACCCGGCCCCGGCCCCCTCACGGTCTTCGACCTGGACTGGCGTCCGATGTTCTGGGCCGACGACCCCGGGCGCCTCGGTGCGGACCACCCCGTCCACCCCACCGCCTCCGCCCGCTACCGCGAGGCCCTCGCGCACGCCACCGTTGCCGTCGGCAATCTCGACGAGTGCGAGATCGCCACGGGAGAGCGCGAGCCGTACGCGGCCGCCCGCGCCCTGCTCGCCGCCGGGGCCGAACTCGCCGTCGTCAAGCAGGGCCCCAAGGGCGTCCTCGCCGTCCACCGCGACGGCACCGTCGCCGACGTCCCGCCCCTGCCCGTCGAGGTCGTGAACGGTCTCGGCGCCGGAGACGCGTTCGGCGGTGCGCTCTGCCACGGGCTGCTCGCCGGCTGGGAGACGGAGCGCGTGATGCGGTACGCCAACGCCGCCGGTGCCATCGTCGCGTCCCGGCTCGCCTGTTCGCCGGCCATGCCGTTCCCGTACGAGGTGGAGGAGGCCCTCGTACGGGGCGCCGTCACCGCAGGTGAACCCGGAGCGGGCCCATGACGCCCGCCGCCTCCTGCGTCTCCGACCTCGTCCGGCTGCGCGTGCGCCACCCCGAGGCCGTCGCCGAGGCCGCCGCCCGGCGCCGACGGCGGCCCCTCGTCGGTGACAGCGGCCGCCTGATGATCATCGCGGCGGACCATCCGGCCCGCGGCTCCTTCGCCGTCGGCGGACACGAACTGGCCATGGCCAACCGGTTCGAGCTCCTGGAGCGGCTCTGCCTCGCCCTCTCCCGCCCCGGCGTCGACGGCGTCCTCGCCACCGCCGACATCCTCGACGACCTGCTGCTTCTCGGCGCGTTGGAGAACAAGGTCGTCGTCGGCTCGATGAACCGCGGCGGACTCGCGGGCGCCTCCTTCGAACTCGACGACCGCTTCACCGGCCACCGCCCCGACGACCTCGCCCGGCTCGGCTTCGACGCGGGCAAGCTGCTGCTGCGTATCGACTACGACGACCCCGGTTCCCTCGACACGATGCATGCCACCGCCCGGGCGATCGACGCCATGGCCGCGCACCGGCTGCCGGTCTTCGTCGAGCCGTTCCTCTGCCGCCGTGTCGACGGCAAGGTCCGCAACGACCTCGGTGCGGCGGCGGTGACCACGTCGATCGCCATCGCCTCGGGGCTGGCCGGCACCTCCGCGTACACCTGGCTCAAGGTCCCCGTCACCGAGAACCCCGACGACATGGCGCGCGTGATGGAGACATCGACGCTGCCTGCCGTGCTGCTGGGCGGCGAGGTGGGCGGCGACCAGGAGGGTGCGTACGAGAAATGGCGCAGGGCGCTCCGACTCCCCACCGTCCAGGGGCTGGTGGTAGGGCGGTCGTTGCTCTATCCGGTCGACGGCGATGTGGCCGGAGCTGTCGACACGGCCGTGGCGCTGCTGTAGCGAAGGAGCAGGGACGGGTAGGGGAGAGGACATGACTACGGACAACGACGAACATGTACGGGACCGGCCGTCGCACGAGCGGCATCTGCCCGCCGGCAGCGCGGCGGACGGACCGTATGCCCTGGACATCGACCCGAAGCGGGCCGGATGGGACCGGTCGAGCCTGCGCGTGCTGGAGCTGCGGCCAGGTGGTGTTCACACACTCGTCACCGGGGAGAGCGAATGGATCGTCCTGCCGTTGACCGGTGGCTGTACGGTGCACACCTCAGGTGAGATCTTTGAACTGCTGGGCCGGGAAAGCGTGTTCAGTGGAGTTTCCGATTTCGCCTACGTACCGCGTGACGCCCATGCCCAGATCTCCTCCGGCGCCGGAGGCCGCTTCGCCCTGGCAGGAGCGAAGTGCGAGCGACGACTCCCCGCTCGCTACAGCCCCGCGCCGGAGGTACCCGTCGAGCTGCGCGGCTCCGGGAACTGCTCGCGACAGGTCAACAATTTCGCCGCCGCCGACACCTTCGACTGCGACCGGCTGATCGCCGTCGAGGTCCTCACACCCGGCGGCAACTGGTCCTCGTACCCGCCGCACAAGCACGACGAGTACCGCCCCGGCGCCGAGTCCGTCCTCGAAGAGATCTACTACTTCGAGATCGAGGAGAACCGGGGCAGGCCCGGCCTCGCCTACCACCGCGTGTCCCCGTCCCGGCCCGGCGGTACGGATGTCCTCGCCGAAGTCCGCAGCGGCGACGCCGTCCTGATCCCCGACGGCTGGCACGGACCGTCCATCGCCGCTCCCGGCCACACCCTCTACTACCTCAATGTGATGGCGGGCCCGGGGGAGAAGCGGGAGTGGCTGATCAGCGACCACCCCGACCACGGCTGGATCCGCGACACCTGGCCCGCCCAGCCGGTCGACCCCCGGCTTCCGCTCCACGGACTCTCCGGCACGTCCGGACTCTCCGGTCAGGAGGCACCTCGATGAGCACCCGCAGGCTCACCACCGCCCAGGCCCTGGTGTCCTTCCTCGCCCGCCAGTACACCGAGCGCGACGGCCTGCGGCAGCGACTGATCAGCGCCACGTGGGGCATCTTCGGCCACGGCAACGTCGCCGGAATCGGCCAGGCGCTCATGGAGACCGGGGCCGCCGCGCCCGGAGCCGTGTCCCCCCGGTCCGCCATGCCCTACTTCCAGGGCCGCAACGAGCAGTCCATGGTGCACGCCGCCGTCGGCTACGCCCGCCAGTCCGGCCGCCTCTCCGCGCACGCCGTCACCACCTCCATCGGCCCCGGTGCCACCAACCTCGTCACCGGCGCCGCCCTCGCCACCATCAACCACCTCCCCGTCCTCCTCCTCCCCGGCGACATCTTCGCGACCCGCCCCGCCGACCCCGTGCTCCAGCAGCTCGAAGTCCCGTCCGCGGGCGACCTCTCCGTCAACGACTGCCTGCGCCCCGTCTCCCGCTACTTCGACCGGATCACCCGCCCCGAAGCGCTCGTTCCGGCCGCACTCCAGGCCATGCGGACCCTCGCGGACCCGGCGGAGACCGGCGCCGTCACCCTCGCGCTGCCGCAGGACGTGCAGGCGGAGGCGTACGACTGGCCGGAGGAGTTCTTCGCCGAGCGCGTCTGGCACGTACGCCGCCCCGCACCCGATGCCCACGAACTGGAACGGGCGGTACGGGCCGTGCGCACCGCCCGCCGGCCGCTGATCATCGCAGGCGGCGGGGTCCATCACAGCGCGGCCGAGGAGACTCTCGCCGCGCTGGCCGCCGCCACCCGGATTCCCGTCGCCTCCACCCAGTCCGGCAAGGGTTCGCTGCGCCACGACCACCCCGCCGACGTCGGTGGCATCGGCCACACCGGCACCGCGACCGCCGACGAACTGGCCCGTACCGCCGACCTGATCATCGGCATCGGCACCCGCTATTCCGACTTCACCACCGCCTCCGCCACCCTCTTCTCGAACCCGGCGGTCCGCTTCCTCAATCTCAACATCACCGGCTTCGACGCCCACAAGCTCGCCGCGCTCCCGCTCGTCGCCGATGCCCGCACCGCTCTCGAAGCGCTGACCGAGGCCCTGAACGAGCGCAACTACCGTGTCGACCCGGCCTACGAGACCGAGTACACCGACGCCAAGGAGTGCTGGGAGCAGCGCGTCGACACGGCATTCGCCGCGGACGACCCGGCGGCGCGGCCCACCCAGGCCCAGGTCCTCGGCCTCCTCGACACCCTCGTCACCGACGACGACATCCTGATCAACGCCGCGGGCTCGCTCCCCGGCGACCTGCACCAGCTGTGGCGGACCCGCTCCCGCAGCCAGTACCACGTCGAGTACGGCTACTCCTGCATGGGATACGAGATCCCGGCTGCGATCGGCGTACAGCTGGCCGCCCCCGGCCGGCCCGTCTGGGCGCTCGTCGGCGACGGCACCTACCTCATGAACCCCACCGAAATCGTCACCGCCGTGCAGGAGAACCTGCCGGTCAAGGTCATCGTCCTGCAGAA
This sequence comes from Streptomyces sp. NPDC005181, assembly GCF_040608395.1. NCBI lineage: Bacteria > Bacillati > Actinomycetota > Actinomycetes > Kitasatosporales > Streptomycetaceae > Streptomyces > Streptomyces sp. NPDC005181. The sequence continues at coordinate 32,613 of NZ_JBEXID010000014.1, read as the reverse complement.
CCACGGCTACGCCTCGATCGGCGGCCTCTCCGAGTCGGTCGGCGGCGAACGCTTCGGTACGGCCTACCGGCAGCGCGCCGCCGACGGCAGCTTCACCGGCCCCCCGCTGCCCGTGGATCTCGCGGCCAACGCCGGCTCCCTCGGCATGCGGGTGCTGCGCGCCAAGACCGTGCGTGACCTGCGCGAAGCCCTCACCGTCGCGCGGACCTCGGACCGTCCCACTTGTGTCTACGTCGAGACCGAAACGGCAGACACAGTGTCGGGCCCCCCTCCGGCGCAGGCGTGGTGGGATGTTCCTGTAGCCGAAACGGCCACCCGCCCGTCGGCGGTCAAAGCCCGGGAAGACTACGACCGGCAAGTCGCAGCCCGACGCCGCCACCTCTGAAGGCCTGAAGGAGTACGTAATGAAGACTGTCAACCACTGGATCGGTGGCAAGACCGTCGAGGGCACGTCGGGCAACTACGGCCCGGTCACCGACCCGGCCACCGGCGCCGTCACCACCCAGGTCGCACTCGCCTCCCTCGAAGAGGTCGACGCCGCGGTCGCCGCCGCGAAGGACGCGTACGTGACGTGGGGCACGTCCTCGCTGGCCGCCCGCACCGCCGTCCTGTTCCGCTACCGCGCCCTGCTCGACGCCCGCCGCGACGACATCGCCGCGCTGATCACCGCCGAGCACGGCAAGGTGCACTCCGACGCCCTCGGTGAGGTCGCCCGCGGTCTGGAGATCGTCGAGCTGGCCTGCGGCATCACCACCCAGCTCAAGGGCGAGCTGTCCACCCAGGTCTCCAGCCGGGTCGACGTCTCGTCGATCCGTCAGTCGCTCGGTGTCGTCGCGGGCATCACGCCGTTCAACTTCCCGGCGATGGTGCCGATGTGGATGTTCCCGCTGGCCATCGCCTGCGGCAACACGTTCGTGCTGAAGCCGAGCGAGAAGGACCCGTCGGCCGCCAACCTGCTGGCCGAGCTGGCCGCCGAGGCCGGACTGCCGGACGGCGTGCTGAACGTGCTGCACGGCGACAAGGTCGCCGTCGACGGACTGCTGAACCACCCGGACGTCGCCGCGGTCTCCTTCGTCGGCTCCACCCCGATCGCCCGCTACATCCACGCCACCGCCTCCGCCAACGGCAAGCGCGTCCAGGCGCTCGGCGGTGCGAAGAACCACATGCTGGTCCTGCCGGACGCGGACCTCGACGCCGCCGCCGACGCCGCGGTCTCCGCCGCGTACGGCTCCGCCGGGGAGCGCTGCATGGCCATCTCCGCGGTCGTCGCGGTGGGCGCCATCGGTGACGAGCTCGTCGCCAGGATCAAGGAGCGCGCCGAGAAGATCAAGATCGGCCCCGGCAACGACCCGGCGTCCGAGATGGGCCCGCTGATCACCGCGGCCCACCGCGACAAGGTCGCCTCGTACGTCACGGGCGCGGCGGCCCAGGGCGCCGATGTCGTCCTCGACGGCACCGGCTACACCGTCGAAGGGTTCGAGGACGGCCACTGGATCGGCCTCTCCCTCCTCGACCACGTGTCCACCGACTCGGACGCGTACAAGGACGAGATCTTCGGCCCGGTGCTGTGCGTCCTGCGCACCGAGACGTACGAGGAGGGCGTCGCCCTCATGAACGCCTCGCCGTTCGGCAACGGCACCGCGATCTTCACCCGCGACGGCGGCGCGGCCCGCCGCTTCCAGCTGGAGATCGAGGCCGGCATGGTCGGCGTCAACGTGCCGATCCCGGTGCCGGTGGGCTACCACTCCTTCGGTGGCTGGAAGGACTCGCTCTTCGGCGACCACCACATCTACGGCAACGACGGTGTGCACTTCTACACCCGCGGCAAGGTCGTCACCACCCGCTGGCCGGACCCGGCCGACGCCCCCGCCGGTGTGGACCTGGGCTTCCCCCGCAACCACTGATCCGTACCGCACCGAGGCCCCGGCCGCACCCGCAGCCGGGGCCTCGGTGGTTCCCCCATCCGGCGGGTCAGCGGGCCGCGTCGGTGAGTTCCAGGCCGCGCTGGTCGACGACGGCACGCCGCAGGATCGCGTTGCTGCCGAACAGGGTGGTGGGCCTGGTCCCCTTTCCGGCCTTGGTGATGTAGGACCGTGAGCCGAGGTATTCGAAGCTGCGGCTGTCGAAGATCCATTCGCTGCGGGTCGCCGAGGCGGCGTCCTCGCGGGTGATGCCGATCCCGTGGCGCCCGGCGGCGTCGACCGCGTCGGGGCTCTGGATCACGCCGGGGATCTTTGCCACGGCCTTGTAGAGGGCAGCGGAATTCCGGGGCGGCATGATCGTTTCGTCCAGCAGGGTGCCGATCTGCTCGAAGACGGCCTGGTCCTTCGACTCCCCCCGGTCCACCCGGGTCTGGGCGTAGAGCAGTTCGAGCAGGGCGTCGGGGTCGGTGGGCAGGGAGGCCAGCCACTTGTACGTGGGCCGCTGGATGCCCGGACCGATGGCGCCGGTGTCGTCCGAACCGTCCGCACCGGCGGTCTCGATGGCGAGGTCCTGCCCGGACATGGGAACGCCCTTACCGGACTCCCGGATCATGCCGATATTGGTGACGGCGGTCGGGTCCTGCGACATCCAGACTTCCCGCTTGTGCGGGGACCCGAACTCCACGGGCCCCCGAAGGTGCCCTCGTTCGCGCGCACAAGGCTCCTGACGTAAACGAACTGACCGTCCTTGACCGCAGTCGTACCGGTCTTCATGGACGCCTCGGCGATCCGGTTCTCCTCGCTGAGTCGGCTGAGCCTGGCGCGGGCACGCGACAGGCGGGAACGCACTGTGCCGACGGCGACGGCGACGGCGACGCCGAGGGCCTCGGCGGTCTGCGCATAGTCCAGCCCGGACCAGACGCACAGTGCGAGCACCTCCTGCTCCTGTCGGCGCAGCCTGCTCAAGGTGCCGTGGACCGCGGCGAGCCGGCGGGTGTCGTCGATCCGGCCGGCGGTCTCCTCCGCGAAGTCTGCCACCGGCGGCGGGGCCGGCCGGCTGGCGAGGAAGGTGAGCCGCCGGCGCAGGCTGCGGTTGGCGTTGTGCGACTTGTGGGTCGCGATGCCCAACAGCCATGGTTTGAGGGATCCGCCGTCCGGCGCCAGCTGTTCCCGGGTACGCCACGCGGCCAGGAAGGTTTCGGACATGACTTCCTCGGCGGTCGACCAGTCACTGGTCAGCCGGAGTGCGTGGTTGTAGACCGTGCGCGCGTACTCCTCGTACAGGTCGGCGAACGCCTGGCGGTCGCCCGCCCGGATGCGCGGACGCATGGAGTCCCTTTGTTCTGTATGTCTCACACTCTCTACCTCTCCGCGGACCCTGCGGAGTTCCTGTGGCCTGGGTCATGGACGCGTGAGGCGGCTCGCGGAAACCCGGCCGGGCTGCTCGCCGTCTAGAGATGGCCAGTTGACGTGCCCCTCCCGTGCCCGTTTGGGTCTTCTCTGCGGTGGCGGCTTTGACGCTCGGTCAGCTCCCAGATGCCCACCAGGCCGCCACCAAGGCCCAGCGCGCTCCGCAGCAGGAAAACGGTGGTGTGCACAGGGAGCCGGTCGGGAAACAGCGGGGAACAGCGGTCGCTGGCGGACAACGCTCACGAGAACGGCCCCTGACCGACTTACCTAGCTGGGCAGCAGGAGTCAGAGGTCACGCTTTCCAGGGCCTGACCTCAGGTGGTCACAAGATCAACTGGCATCACTGGTTGACAGCAACGTGAGCGAACAGCCCCGATTGATCGCGAATTCAAGCAGGCCAGTGAGCGAGCAAGAGTCGACTCCACCGCAGGTGACAGACCGCGCTGCGTGCCCGATGGATCGGGGAACCACGGGGAGCAGCGGTCGATCACGGCGAGCACGAACGTGAACGGCCCCTGACCAACTTGGCTGGTCAGGGGCCAACTTCATCGCTGTACCTGCGGAGGCGGTGGGTTTTGAACCCACGGTGACATCACTGCCACGACGTTTTTCAAGGTCGATAGCAGCTTGACTCGCCCATTGAGACTTCGCCGCCCTGCAGTCAGTGGCCCCGCTCCACCGGTGACTGCCTTGCAGCTGCGGTATAGCAGCGAAACACAGCAACCGTTGAGACGACAGCCGACCGCCACCAGTCCCCGTCGTCCGACTGACCAGCAGAACAGCTCCGCGAACGCCCGGCCCGTAGCTCGCCTCGAGAGCCCAAGCCACGGTACCCGGGCGGTGCCACTCTCGTGCCAGAACCGACGGGGACTCACGGGGAACCGGGGTGCGCAGGGGCGAGTTCGGCCGGACTCTGCCCAAGGTAGGGAATCCGCAGGTCACACGCCAGCTCGACGATGTGCTCGGCACGCTCCAGCAGGTCACGGTTGCGGCCAGCTGCGGCGGCGTGCGGGTAGTGGACGGCGGGCATAGCATCGACCCAGGGGGCGATCTGATGGAGGCTTCCGTGACCAAGACGCCCTACGAACCAGGACGGGTCGGACTACTCCTGATCGACACCGTCAACGACATATTCGCCGAGAAGGGCAAGGCGTACGCGAACTTCAAGGAAGAGTTCGACAGGATCGGCACTTTCGAAAACGTCAAGCTTCTTCTGGCGGGTGCCCGGGAGCAGGGGTTGCCGGTGTTCTTCGCGCCGATGTCCTACACCGAGGAGGACTACACCTCCTGGAAGCACCTGTCCGGCATCCACCGCGAGATGTTCGACAACCGCCTGTTCGAGGCGGGGAGCTGGGGCGCCGAATTCCACCCCGAGCTCTCACCCGCCAAGGGCGAGGTTGTTATAACCCCGCACAAGAACATCGACGTCCTGGCCAACACGGACCTGGAGGTTCAGCTGCGCCAACACGATGTCGAGTACATCGCCATCGCCGGCATGATCGGCACGCTATGCGTGGAGTCGACCGCCCGCAGCTGCATGGAACACGGCTATCACGTGACCACCTTCACCGACGCGACCGCGGCGGCTGGTGGCCGGGCGGCCTATGACGCGATGGTGCTGCGCTATCCGGCCATCTCCCACGCCACGCTCACCGTCAACGATTTCCTCGCTGCCGCGGGCAAGGCGGAAGGCTGAGTGCGAAACGGTCGGTCGGAGGCGCATCGCTGCCGCATCCCGCTCTCGGTGACGACGTGAGGCGCACCTGGCGCCGGGGTCGGCCGACAGTTCGGCGTCCAGTCCGATCCGGCGAGCCGTCTCCACCAGCAGCAGCCCACCGACCTGCGCAGCGACGCCGCCGTGGCCTTGGAAACGGACAGGCGGCTTCTTTCCTGCGGCAAATGCGCCTTCGACAAGCCCCATCGCACCAGCTCACAGGGGCATTCCGCCGCGTTCAGGGCCCTCATCAGACCCTCGGTCGTGAAAGCGCGAAGCTAGTGCGTGCGCTTGGTCGTCGTCGCGTCGGGGTGCGCCATCAGCCGGCCGATCCGATCGGCACTCTCTTGGTCCGTCGGCGTGAAGACGATCATTCTGTGCTGGGGAGCGCCGGTCACCGCGAGGTAGTTAGTGGTCACCCGTATGTCGCCGACCGACGGGTAATGGAAGACCTTGATCCAGGCGGCCTCGGGGTCGGCGACGTCGTGGCGTCCCCGCACCTCGACGAACTCGGGGCTGGCCGAGCTCAGCTCCCGGATGAACTGCTCCCACGTTGGCGCGCCCACGTGCCGCCCGTAATTGGCCAGCAGCATCGCCACCATCTCCGTGAGCTCCCGGTGCCGGTCGGTGACCTGGTCGCAGGTGCCCGGCGCGGCGAAGAGGGACCATAGCGCGTTCCGCCGGCTCGCCGGGTCGCGTAGCAAATCGGGGAACATCACTCCGAACGCCGCATGCATTGCTACGTCGCAGCGGCCGCTGTACAGGGCAGCAGGCAGCGCGGCGAGCGCGTGCAGGATCGTCTGCACTTCTCGGATCAGCGAAGAGGCGAGGGATTCGTCCGCGCCGTCCGCCGACGCGCCGGCGAGCTGGAAGAGGTGCTCGCGCTCGGCCCGGTCCAGCCGGAGGGTGCGTGCGATCGCCTCGAGCACCTGTTCGCTGGCGTTGATCGGCAGTCCCTGCTCCTGCCAGGTGTACCAACTGACTCCCAGCCCCGCGAGCTGTGCCACCTCCTCGGGCCGCAGGCCTGGTGTGCGGCGGCGAGGGCCTGGCGGCAGGCCCACTTTTCCTGTGGATGATGTACCGCTGCGGCTGGGCCACGAAAGAGGGACAGGAGACGGTCCTGGCCGTCGAGATCAGCCGTGAGGGCTTCGACTGGGCGCTGAACAACGCCGAACTCTCGTGCTACGTCAGAGGAGTTCACCCGGACCGGGCGACCTGGCAGCGCAACCTGCGCAGGTCCCCGGCCCGCGTCCAGTGGGACCCCGAACGCGACCTTCACCTCACCCCGCTCCCGCACCGATCGCTCCAACTCGGGCTCGGCGGCGAAGCGGCACGGCGGTACGCGGACGAGTGGACGGTGTCGATCCTCGACGTCACCCCCCTCGTCCGGGAGATCCACACCCATGTGCGGGCCGGCCGGCTCGACGAGGCGACGGCGCTGCTCCCGGCCGAGTCGCCCTACCGCACGGACGTCATGCCTCCGACCGGCTGAACCACCCCGAACTCCCCGGATTGCTGCCCCGGTGGCTACCCTCGCCGACGCGGGCTGGCATTCTGCACGGACCCGCCGGACCTTCGACCGTGAAGGCCGGTTCATGGCAGCGGGACAGAGGGAGACAGCCGTGGAACCAACGCCTGCCCAGGAGCGGCGAGACGCGCTCCCCGAGGGACTTGCCGAGGCGGTACACGACACCGCCGAGGAGATAGCGGCGCTGCTGCGCGGCCGTACGGACACGGGCATCCCGGTCCCCGGATCCACCTGGACCCTCGGCGAGGCAGCAGCCCACCTGGCGCAGGCCAATGAGCTGATGGCCGAGGTCGCGGCCGGCCATGACCGCCCGTACGGGGACGGTACGCCGCAGAGCCTGGCGGCGGCCAACGAGCGCGCCCTCGCCGGGTTCGACGAGCGTGGGGCCGATGCGCTCGCCGAGATGATCGTGGCGCAGGCCGACGCCTTCCTCGAGGTGGCGGACCAGCGCCCGTTGGGCGAGACCGTGATGACCCCTCTGGGCCCGATGGATGTGGCCACCCTCGGCTCCTACCTGCTCACGCACATGCTCGGCCACGGCTACGATCTCGCCCGCGCGGTGGGCCGTCCGCACATGCTCGACCGTGCCCGGGCCGAGCTGTCCATCCCCTTCATGATCACGAGCATGCCGCGGGTGGTCGCCGCCGCCGCTGCCGGGCTGAACGCGCGCTTCGCGATCCGCCTGCGGGGTGGACAGCGCTTCGGTGCGACCTTCACCGACGGAGCGCTGACCGTCAGCCCGGGGCCGTTGAGCCGCCCGGACTGCACCATCCTCATCGAACCGGTCACCTTCCTGCTGATCGCACTCGGCCGCTGCGATCCGTGGGGCGCCATGGCCCGCGGCCGCGTGCTCGCCTGGGGCCGCAAGCCCTGGATGGCCCCCCGCTTCCCGACCCTGTTCACGGCACCCTGAGAAACACGCGTCCGGCATACCGCGTACGGAGTACGGCGGGGGAGGACCGTACGTCTCAAGGAGGCCCGGCAGTTCCCCCTTCCGGCAGCCCGGGAGCGCGGGGCGGGCGCTTAGGGTCGAGACATGCAGACCTCTGACTCCCGCCGGCGCCGATGGACCCGCGGACGCGGCCGGTGGGCGGCGGCCCTGGCCGCGCTCGTCGTGCTGGCGGGCGCCGGCACCTGGACCGCGGCGGCCGACGACAGTGCGCCCCTGGTGCACCGCGAGGACCGGATGATGCGGATGGACGGGGTGTCGATCGACACCTCGTACTTCACGTCCGGGGGTTCGGAGCGCCGGCCCGCCGTGCTGATCGGGCACGGCTTCGGCGGCTCCAAGAACGATGTGCGGGCGCAGGCCGAGAAGTTGGCCGGTGCCGGTTACGCCGCCCTGACCTGGTCGGCCCGCGGGTTCGGGAAGTCCGGCGGGGAGATCTCGCTCAACGCACCCGGTCGCGAGGTCAAGGACGTGTCCGGGCTGATCGACTGGCTGGCCCGCAGGCCCGAGGTACAGCTGGACGGCAAGGGCGACCCGCGCGTCGGCGTCACCGGTGCCTCGTACGGGGGCGCGGTCTCGCTCCTCGCCGCCGGGCACGACAAGCGAGTCGACGCCATCGCACCGGTGATCACCTACTGGAACCTCGCCGACGCGCTGTTCCCCAATGGGGTCTTCAAGAAGCTCTGGGCGGGGATCTTCATCACCTCGGGCGGCGGCTGCGACAGGTTCGAGAAGCAGCTGTGCGCCATGTACGAACGGGTCGCCGTCTCCGGGAAGCCGGACGCCGCCGCCCGTGCCCTGCTGGCCGAGCGCTCCCCGGCCGCCGTAGGCGACCGCATCAAGGTGCCCGCGCTCATCGTGCAGGGACAGACCGACTCCCTCTTCCCGCTCGGCCAGGCAGACGCCATGGCACACACCATCAGCGCGAACGGCGCGCCCGTCTCCGTCGACTGGATCGCGGGCGGGCACGACGGCGGGGACCTGGAGAGCGGGCGGGTCGAGAACCGCATCGGGAAATGGTTCGACCGGTATCTGAAGGAGGACAAGGGCGCCGACACCGGGCCCGGCTTCCGCGTCACCCGTACCGGAGGCATCGACTCCACCGATGGGGCCGTCCTCCTGCGCGGCGCCGGCAGCGACCACTACCCCGGGCTGTCGAGCGGCGACCGGCAGATCGCGCTCACGGGCGCGGGAGGCCGGCAGGAGATCCAGGGCCTGGGCGGGAGCGGCGGTCAGGACGGCACCCGGGACGAGGCAAACGGCGGCGCACAGGACGGCGCCCCGGCCGGCCGGCGGACGCAGACCTTCCGGAACCCGGCCGGCGCCAACCCGCCCGCCATCTCCGCCGTCCCGGGCGTCGGCGGCGGACTCGCCCAGCTCTCCACCCTCGGCGTCGGGCTCTCGCTCGACTTCCCCGGCCAGTACGCCCGCTTCGACTCCGCACCGCTCGGCAGCCCGCTGCGTATCACCGGCTCACCCACCGTCCGCGTGAAGGTGACGGCAGGGCAGGGTGACGCGGTGCTGTTCGGCAAGGTGTACGACGTGGCGCCGGACGGGCGGCAGCAGGTGCTGCCCGCCCAGCTCGTCACCCCCTACCGGATCACGCCCGCGCAGCAGAACAAGACCGTCGAGCTGACCCTGCCCGCCGTCGACCACGCGCTCGACGCCGGACACCGGCTCCGTCTCGTCCTCTCCGCCACCGACCTCGGCTACGCCTCACCGGCCGAGCCGACCACGTACACCGTCTCCCTCGACGGCCCGCTGACCGTTCCCACCGCACCCGCGGTGAAGACCGCGTCGGCCGGACTGCCGTGGTGGACCTGGGGACTTCCGGCCGCGGCCGCAGTCATCGCTCTCACGCTGCTGCTCACCGCACGCCGCCGCACCGCGACCCCGGCCCCGGACCCGGCGCTCGCCGACGTCCCCCTCCAGATCACCGACCTGTCGAAGAAGTACGCCAGGTCCGCCGACCGGTACGCGGTCAAGGACCTGTCCTTCCGGGTCGAGAAGGGTCAGGTCCTCGGGCTCCTCGGGCCGAACGGGGCGGGCAAGACCACCACCCTGCGGATGCTGATGGGGCTCATCGGCCCCGACGGCGGCGAGATCCGCGTCTTCGGGCACGCCATCCGGCCGGGCGCACCCGTGCTGTCCCGGGTCGGGGCATTCGTCGAAGGGGCGGGCTTCCTGCCGCATCTGTCCGGGCAGGCCAACCTGGAGCTCTACTGGCAGGCCACCGGCCGTCCCGCCGAGGACTCGCACATCGAGGAGGCCCTGGAGATCGCCGGGCTCGGCGACGCGCTGGCCCGCGCGGTGCGGACGTACTCGCAAGGCATGCGGCAGCGGCTCGCCATCGCCCAGGCCATGCTGGGCATGCCGGACCTCCTCATCCTCGACGAGCCGACCAACGGCCTCGATCCGCCCCAGATCCGCGAGATGCGGGAGGTGATGATCCGGTACGCCGCCGGGGGCCGGACCGTCATCGTCTCCAGCCATCTCCTCTCCGAGGTCGAACAGTCCTGCACCCACCTGGTGGTCATGGACCGCGGCCGGCTCGTCCAGGCGGGCCCGGTCGCCGACATCACCGGCTCCGGCGACACGCTGCTGATCAGTACCGCGGCGGAGGTGGCCGAACCGCTGGTGGACAAGGTCGCCGCGCTGCCGGGCGTCGGCTCCGCGGTCCGTACGGACGACGGGCGCGGGCTGCTCGTGCGGCTCGACGGTGCCACCTCGTCCTCCGCGCTGATCGCCGAACTCGTCCGGCTCGACGTGCCGTTGACCGGTGTCGGACCGCACCGCCGCCTGGAGGACGCGTTCCTCACCCTGATCTCCGGAGGCTCCGCATGAGTGCCGCAGTCGATGTCACCGAGGCCGCCGAGGCGCGCGGATACCGGGCGCGGCACACCCTGCCGCTGCGCGTCGAGGCCGTACGGCAGCTACGCAGGCGCCGCACCCTGCTGATGGGCGGGGTGCTGGCGGCCCTCCCGTTCATCCTGATCATCGCGTTCGCGATCGGCGGCACCCCGGACTCCCGGGGTGGCGGCGACCGGATCACGCTGATGGACACGGCGACCGCGTCCGCCGCGAACTTCGCCGCGACCTGCCTGTTCGTCTCCGCCGGGTTCCTGCTCGTCGTGCCGGTGGCGCTGTTCTGCGGGGACACCGTCGCCTCGGAGGCCAGCTGGTCGTCGCTGCGTTATCTGCTGGCGGCGCCCGTCCCCCGGGCCAGGCTGCTGTGGAGCAAACTCGTCGTGGCGCTCGGCTTCAGCCTGGCCGCGATGGTGCTGCTGCCCCTTGTCGCACTGGCCGCGGGAGCCGCCGCGTACGGTTGGGGGCCGCTCCAGCTCCCCACCGGCGGCGCGCTCGCGACCGGCGACACCGTGCCCCGGCTCGCGCTCGTCGTCGCGTTCATCTTCGTTTCCCAACTGGTTACCGCCGGGCTGGCGTTCTGGCTGTCGACGAAGACCGACGCCCCGCTGGGCGCAGTCGGCGGCGCAGTCGGGCTGACCATCGTCGGCAATGTGCTCGACGCCGTCACCGCACTCGGCTCCTGGCGTGAATTCCTGCCCGCGCACTGGCAGTTCGCCTGGGCGGACGCACTCCAGCCCGACCTGGAGTGGGGCGGCATGGCCAAGGGGGCGGCGATCTCGGTGACGTACGCCCTGATCCTGTTCGCGTTCGCCTTCCGGGGGTTCAGTCGTAAGGACATCGTGTCCTGACCTTGATGTTCCGCGGCGATTCGCGGCCTTCGCGCCCGCCGTTGCCGCATCGAGATTCATCCGCAACGTCTTCGTCTGCTCTTCGACGCCGCCCCGGACGTCACATTCACAAGTGCTGACACGACGTTGGGGGCAGGGAATGGAACGCCGGACGTACACAGGGACATACGCAAGGACGCTGGGTCTGTTGCTGGTGGGCGGGGTGCTGCTCACCGGCTGCGGGGGCGGGGGGAGCGCGAACGACTCGGCGGCCCACCGCAAGAGCGGTGCGCAAGAGACGAGCGGGGGCGGCCAGGTCGCTCCCGCGCCGGCCTCCGGTGCGTCGGACGACGGTGCGCAGAACGCGGAGGACGGGCGGCAGAAGCCCGTGGCGCCGGACTATCTGTCCACGTTCGCACTGGACGTGGACACCGCCAGTTACGGGTACGCGCGCCGCAAGCTCGCCGACGGCGACCTGCCGGGAGCGGAGACCGTACGGCCCGAGGAGTTCGTCAACAGCTTCCGCCAGGACTACCGGCGGCCGGCCGGCAACGGCTTCTCGGTGACGGTCGACGGGGCCCGGACGGACACCGGCGAGGGAGACGGTGCGCAGGCCGGTGACTGGTCGCTCGTACGGGTCGGTCTGGCCACCCGCGTCGCGGCCGAGCACGGCGAACGCCCGGCCGCCGCGCTCACCTTCGTGGTCGACATCTCCGGCTCGATGGCCGAACCCGGCCGCCTCGACCTGGTCAAGAAGTCCCTCTCCCTCCTCACCGACGAACTCCGCGACGACGACTCCGTCTCCCTGGTCACCTTCAGCGACGAGGCGAAGACGCTGCTGCCGATGACCCGGCTGCGGGACCACCGCGGAAGGATCCACGACGCCGTCGACTCCATGGAACCCACCGACTCCACCAATGTGGAAGCAGGCATCCGGCGCGGCTACGAGGAGGCGGTCGACGGCCACCGCGAAGGCGCCAACAACCGGGTCGTCCTGCTCTCCGACGCCCTCGCCAACACCGGCGAGACCGACGCCGACGCCATCCTCGAACGGATCGATGCCGCCCGCCGCGACTACGGCATCACCCTCTTCGGCGTCGGTGTAGGCAGCGACTACGGCGACGAGCTGATGGAACGCCTCACCAACAAGGGCGACGGCCACACCACGTACATCGCCGACGAGACCCAGGCGCGCAAGGTCTTCGTCGACCAGCTCCCCGCCCACATCGAGCTGCGGGCGCGTGACGCCAAGGCCCAGGTCGCCTTCGACCCGAAGACCGTCCAGCAGTTCAAGCTCATCGGTTACGAGGACCGGAAGGTCGCCGACGACGACTTCCGCGACGACAGCGTGGACGGCGGCGAGATCGGCCCCGGCCACACGGTGACGGCGCTCTACGCCGTACGGCTCCGCGACGGCGCCGCCGGGCATGTGGCGACCGCTACGGTGCGCTGGCTGGACCCGAAGACGCGGGCGCCGCACGAGCAGTCCGGATCGGTCGAGACCGGCGCGATCGACGGCAGGCTGTGGGGCGGCGACAGCGGCAAGCGGCTCCAGGTGGCCGCGGTGGCTGCGTACTTCGCGGAGGAGCTGCGCGGCGGCAAGCTGCCGGGGCAGCCGGGACTCGGCGAACTCGCCACGCGGGCGGCGGCGTTGGCGACCGACACGGAGGACAGCTCGGTGCGGAAGCTGGCGACCGCGATCGCCCGGGCGGACCGGCTGCGGGACGGCAGCGGATCGGACGGCGGGGGACAGCAGGAGGGCGAGATGGACTGACCGGCGGATAGCCCGGAGGGCGGGGAGCGGGGGCGGGCTGAGCGGCGGCCTTGCAGAAATGGCACCGCACAGTCCGCCCCGCCACGCCATGATGTGCGCCATGGCCTCCCTCCTGCTCGTGCTCGCCGCCCTCACAGCCGGCCTCTACGCCGGCTTCCTGGTGTGCTTCCTGATCGGGATCATGCCGGGCCTCAAGCTGCTGCCGGACGACCAGTTCGCCGCCGCGATGCGCCGCTTCAACGAGAAGGTGCCGGGGCCGGTGTTCCTCGTCCTCTTCCTCGGGGTGATCGCCTTCCCGGTCGCCGCCCTCGTCGTACCGGCCGACGGCCGGACGTCCGTCGAGTCCGGTCTCGTCGCGGGCGCCCTGGCCTGCGCGGTGCTCAGCCATCTCGTCACCGTGAGCGGCAATATCCCCCTCAACTCGGCGCTCGCGGCATCCGAGGGCGGTGACGACAGCGCGGCCCGCCGGGCCTTCGAGTCCCGCTGGAACACCCTCCACCGGATCCGCACCGTGCTGTCGACGGGTGCCTTCGCGCTGCTGGTCGCCGCGGCCGTGTAGAGCAGGCCAGGGAGTGTCCGGCGGATCATGCCGGGGCCGCGACGCCCGGCACCTCCCCAGGTTCTCGGCTTCGCCCCCGCAGTGAGCGCCGGAGGTAGGGCCGGCCCCACCTCCGGCACTCCGGCAGCGCGGATGGTCCGGGCGGATCGGCGTCTTCTACGGTGAGGCCATGCGCCCCCGGAATGTGTGGCAGGCCCTGGCGAGCCCCCGCTATCTGCTGTCGTCCTGGCCCTGGCGGTCGGCCGGCTACCTGCTGAGCGGAGCCCTCGCAGGCATCGTCGTACTCGTCGTGATCACGCTCGGCATGGTGCTCGGCGGCGCGCTCTCAGTGGTGGCGGTCGGGCTGCCACTGCTCGCCCTGACGGCCCTCTCCGGCGTCCCGGTGGGAGCCATGGAGCGGGGCAGGCTCCGCCTGATCGACCGGTCCCAGGCGCCCGATCCGCACCGCCGGCCGGCCGAGCCGGGCCTGTGGAGCTGGCTGACGTACCGCTACCGGGAGCAGGCGACCTGGCGGGAGCTCGGGTACGCGCTGCTGCTCGCCGTGGTCCTGTGGCCGCTCGACGCCCTTGTGCTGGGGGCCTGTGCGGCCGTCCCGCTGTCGCTGATGTCCACCCCCGCGGTGATGCAGCTGTACGGGAACGGCGAGGAGGCCCGCGTGGTGAAGCAGTGGACGGTCACCGGCTGGCCCGAAGCCTTCGCCACTGCGGCCGCCGGTTTCGTACTCCTGGTGCTCGGCTGCTGCGTCCTCGGTCTGCTGGCCGGAGCGCAGGCCGAACTGACCCGTCTTCTGATCACTGAGAAGAGAAGCGAGTTGGGGGACAGGGTCACCGAACTCACCCGTTCCCGTGTCCGGTTGGTCGACGCCTTCGAGGCGGAACGCCGCCGTATCGAACGCGACCTCCACGACGGGGCCCAGCAGCGCATCGTCGCACTCACCATGACCCTCGGACTGGCCCGCCTCGACGCCCCGCCCGGCCCCCTCGCCGACCAGCTGGCCAAGGCCCATCAGGAGGCAGGCCGGGCGCTCGCCGAGCTGCGCGAGCTGATCCACGGCATTCACCCCAAGGTGCTGGCCGACTACGGCCTTGAGGCGGCCGTCGCCGACGCGGCCGACCGCTCGGCGATACCCGTCGACCTGGACCTGGCACTGCCCGGCCGGTACCCGGAAGCCGTCGAGGCGGCCGCGTACTTCGTGGTCTGCGAGGCCCTGGCGAACGTCGCCAGGCACAGCGGTGCGAGCCGCGCGGGGGTGACCGGCCGCCACGCGGCGGGCCGGCTGTTCCTGGAGATCCGCGACGACGGCCGCGGCGGTGCGCGCACGGGTGGCGGCGGTCGACAAGTTCGGCTGCCCGGCGGCCGTGACGCCGGGTAACACTCGCGGCGGTCGTCCCGGTGGCGGGCGGCACCGCCGGGAAGCACGCGGTGCCGTCCTTCGACGGCTTCGGTGGGGCGTTGTCCCAGCGTTACGCATGGGCGACTCGTCAGTACACTGAAAAGGAAATACCACTCATTCCGGGTGTCCTGCCCTACGCGGGTTCGCGGAGGGAAGTGAGCGATGGCTGAACAGCTCCTCATGGACGAGGCCGGCGCGGCGCGACTTCGGATGATCATTGAAGCAGGTGCGGAACTCAGGGGTGCCGATCTGCTCAATTTCGCGCTGGAGCACGCGGTGACGGAGGCGGGTGGCCTGGGCGGAATGGTGCATGTGCGGGGCCCCGGCGGCCGGGGGCTGCTTCTGATGGCGAGCAGCGGGCTGGTCCGCACCGTGGCCCAGGACTGGGAAGAGATCGAGGAGCACAGCGAGACCGCGCCCGCCCGGGCGGTGAGCGGCGACGCATCGGTATGGATGCCCGCAGCCGATGACGACCGGGCCCGTGCCGCGGAGGTCTCCGAGGAGCCCGGCACACAGGGTGACTCACCGGACAGCACACACGGATCGGCCCCCGGAGACACTGTCGGTAACCACCCCCACGGTTCAGCCCCGTGGTCGCCCACCTCCGCGCTGCCCGACGGCAGCGGGCTGCTGGCCGTTCCGCTGCTCACCCCGGGCGGAACGGCCGGCGCGCTGTCCGTGCTCACTGTCGGCAAGGGCCAGCCCACGCCGTGGCAGCGCGGGGCCGTCGAGGTGCTGGCCGCCTGGGCCGCCCTGCGCCTGCGGGACCAGTGGACGGGGTCGGACCGGACCGAAGCCGGTCGGCTGCGCGAGAAGCCGCCCGTCTCCCGGCTGCCGAAAGAGCCGTCCGCCACCCTGCTGCGGCAGGCGCTGGAAGCTCTCAAGATGGGTTCCTGGGAGTGGGACCTGGCCACCGGGGAGCAAGTGTGGGACGAGTCGACCCTCGCCATCCTCGGCATGGAGGGGGAGTCCTCAAAACAGACTTTCGAGACGTGGACCCAACTGGTCCACGCCGACGACCTGCCCTGGCTGCTCGTCGAGATCGAGCAGGCGATCCGCAACCGTCGGGTGTCCGCTGTGGAGTACCGGATCTGCCGCCCGGACGGGACCGCGGGCTGGGTCAGCGCGCGGGGCCGGGTCCTGCCGGGGGAGGACGGTCGGCCTGCCCGCATGGTCGGCACGGTGTGGGACACCACCGAGAGCCGGATCGCCCGGGACTCGGTGAGCCGCGCGCTGCTGCACATGAGTGAAGCGTTCTTCGCGGTCGACAGCGGGTGGCGGATCACCTTCGTCAATGTGGAGGCGGAGCGGTTCCTCGGCGCCTCGCACGACCTCCTCGGCCGGATCCTGTGGGACGCCCTCGCCGAGATCGGCGTCGACGCCGTGGAACTCGGCCTGGAGGCGGCCTTCCGGCGGGCCGCGGAAAGCGGCACACCGGGCGGGTTCGACGTGCGGTGGCCGACCAACCGGCGCTGGTACCACATGCGGCTGGTCCCGGTGCCGGACGGCCTGACGGTGTACGCCACCGATGTCACCGAGATCCGGTCGCAGGAGGCGGAGTCCGCCACGGCGGAACGCGTCACGGCCGACCGCACCGCCCGTATCACCGAGCTGACCGGCGCGCTCGCCGAGGCCCTGACCATGCAGGACGTCGTGAACGCCACCGCCGAGAGGGTCATGGCACCGTTCGGCGCCTCCGGCCTCGTCTTCCATCTCATCGAGGACGAGACGGTACGGGTCGCCGGGGCGGTCGGATACCCACAATCGTTTCTCGACCGGGTCGACGGGGTGCCGGTCAACGACATCACCCCGGTCGAGGAGGTGCACCGCACCAGGACGCCGACCTTCATCGACTCGGCGGAGGACTACGCCGAGCGCTATCCCGACCGGGTCGACTCCCCCGCGGCGATCAACAAGTCCGCCTGGGCCTTCCTGCCGCTGATCGTCTCCGGACGTTTCACCGGGTGCTGCGTCATCTCCTTCACCGAACCGCGCCACCTCAGCGGGGAGGAGCGGGCGCTGCTCATCACGCTCAGCGGGCTGATGGCACAGGCCATCGAACGCGCCCGGCTGTTCGACGCCGAGCACACCAGGGCCCAGGAGCTCCAGCGCGGTCTGCTGCCGGACGTCCTGCCCACGCTGCCGGCCGTCGCTGCCGCCGCCCGCTATCTGCCCGCCAACGAGGGCGTCGAGGTCGGCGGCGACTGGTACGACGTGATCCCTTTGTCCGGCGCCCGGGTGGCGCTGGTCATCGGCGATGTGATGGGACACGGTCTGTCCCAGGCGGCCACCATGGGCCGGCTGCGCACCGCCGTGCACACGCTCGCCGATCTCGACTTCGCGCCCGACGAGCTCCTCAACCGCCTCAACGACGTGGTCAACGACCTCGGTGACGACTTCTACGCAACGTGCCTGTACGCCGTGTACGACCCCGTCACCCGCACGTGCACGTTCGGCTCCGCCGGGCACCCCCCGCCGGCGATCGTGCACCCGGACGGCACCACCGAGTTCCTCACCCGCCCACCGGACCCGCCGCTGGGCGCCGCTCTCCCGCCGTTCGAGACCACCGAAGCCGTCCTGGAGGAGGGCAGCCTGCTCGTGCTCTACACGGACGGGCTGATCGAATCCGCCACCCGGGACATCGACCGGGGCATGACCCACCTGACGAAGGCGCTGGCCACGGCCGCTGCCGCCGTACAGGACCAGGACGAGGCGGCAGCACTGGAGCGGCTCTGTGACAACATCCTGGCCGAGCTGCTGCCGGGCCAGCAGCTCACGGACGACGCCGCGCTGCTCGTCGCCCGCACCCGCGCGATACCTGCCGAGTCGATCGCCGGCTGGGTCCTCTCCGACGGTCCGATCGCCGCACAGGAGGCCCGCCATCACGTCCGGGACCAGCTGGCCGACTGGCAGCTCGACGATCTGGCCATGACCGCGGAACTCCTGGTCAGCGAGCTGGTCGGGAACGCCGTCCGGTACGGGCGAAGCCCCATCGGACTCCGGCTGCTACGCGCGGAGGGCCTGATCTGCGAGGTCTCCGACGGCAGCCTGACCACCCCCCGCATCCGGCACGCGGCCGAGACCGACGAGGGCGGCCGCGGGCTGCAACTGGTCGCTGCGCTCGCCCAGCGCTGGGGCGCCCGCTACACCGCCACCGGCAAGTGCATCTGGACCGAGCAGTCGGTGACTTGACCGTCGTTCGGTCGACGGCTGCCCGTCCGCGGACGCAAGACGCCCCTGAGGGGGCCCATGTGATGGCCCCTCAGGGGTGCGCCGACACTGCGGTCTCCGTGTGACGGTCGACCGCCGGAGATCAGTTGTGGCCGAATTTTCGCTGCTTCTTGTGGGACACCGGCTCCGATATCGAGCGCACCGGTCCAGGCGCGTCCGTCGTCTGCGGCTGCTGCTCCTTCGTCTCCACAGCGGCACTGCGTTCATGGCCGCCAGTGCGGGCACCACGGTTCTGCCGGCTCTGTTTCTTGCTCACGATCGTGCCTCCTGTTAGCGGCTGTCGCTCTCGGAAAATGGGCCACTATCAGATTCGCATGTGAGTACGAACGTCGCATTTCGGGCATGACGGCCCAGGTCGGTGGCGGCACCGCAGTGCCGTCGGCGCCGCCCGCCGCCGCTGAATGGCGGAACGCTCAAGGCGCCCCTCCGATCAGGCGGGGTAGGCGTGCGTCTGGGTCGCTTTGACCGTTGCCCAGACCGTGGCGCCCGGGTAGAGGTCGAGCTCGGCCGCGGCGGCCGTGGTCAGGTCGGCGGCGAGGGGGAGTTCGCCGGTGAGGTCCGTGCGGATCTGATCACCGTGGGTTTCCAGACCGGCCACCTCGCACCGCCACAGGTTGCGCGCGCTGGAGCCGGTGGGGCGGTCGCGGTACAGGGTCACGGCGCCCGGCGGGAAGGCGACGAAGACAGGGCCGGTGAGGTCCTCGGTGGTGGTGATCGCGGGTCCCGCGTCGAGTCGTACGGTGTGGCCTTCGGCCCGCCCCTGGTAGAGGTTCAGGCCGACCAGCTGGGCGATGTAGTCCGTACGCGGATGACGGGCGATGTCGGAGGGGGCGCCCTCCTGGACGATGCGGCCGTGCTCGATGACGACGAGGCGGTCGGCGAGGACCATGGCGTCCAGCGGGTCGTGCGTGACCAGCACGGCGACCGCCTCGAACTCGGCAAGGTGGCGGCGCAGTTGGGCGCGCACCTCCAGACGGGTGCGGGCGTCCAGGGCGGCGAGCGGTTCGTCGAGCAGCAGCAGCCGGGGGTGGGTGGCCAGGGCGCGAGCGAGGGCGACGCGCTGTGCCTGGCCGCCGGAGAGACGGCGGGGTCTGACGGCGGCGTGGTCGGCGAGGCCCATGCGGTCCAGCCACTGTGCGGCCTGCGCGCGGGACTCGGCCTTGGACGCGCCCTGGCAGCGGGGGCCGAAGGCGACGTTGTCCAGGGCGGACAGGTGCGGGAAGAGCAGATAGTCCTGGAAGACGACGCCGACCGGACGGGACTCGGGCGGCGTACGGTCCAACGAGGCGCCGTCGAGGCTCAGATGACCGCCGGTGAGCGGGGTGAGCCCGGCCAGCGCGCGCAGCGCGGTGGTCTTTCCGGCGCCGTTGGGCCCGAGCAGCGCGACGACGTCACCGGGCGCGGCGGTCAGTGCCACGTCGAGTCGGAAGGAACCGCGCTCCACGACGAGACGGGCGTCGAGGCCGTCGCCGCGTGCGGCTGCGGAGACGGTGGTGGCGGCGCTGCTGTCGATGTGGGTCATGACACTGTCATCCAACGGTCCCGCAGCCCGGCCAGCACCGCGATCGACACGGCCAGCAGCACCAGACTGAGCGCGATCGCCGCGGCCGGGTCGCTCTGCAGCGCCAGGTAGACGGCCAGCGGCATCGTCTGCGTACGTCCCGGGAAGTTGCCCGCGAAGGTGATCGTCGCGCCGAACTCGCCCAGGGCGCGTGCCCATGCCAGCACGGAGCCGGCCGCGATGCCGGGGGCGATCAGCGGCAGAGTGACCCGGCGGAAAGCGGTGAAACGGGAGGCGCCCAGGGTCATGGCGGCCTCCTCGTAGCGAGGATCGGCGGCCCGCAGCGTGCCCTCCACGCTGATGACGAGGAACGGCATGGCAACGAACGCCTCCGCGACCACGACCCCCGCCGTGGTGAACGGCAG
The DNA here is from genome assembly GCF_040608395.1 of Streptomyces sp. NPDC005181. NCBI lineage: Bacteria > Bacillati > Actinomycetota > Actinomycetes > Kitasatosporales > Streptomycetaceae > Streptomyces > Streptomyces sp. NPDC005181. The sequence continues at coordinate 12,512 of NZ_JBEXID010000014.1, read as the reverse complement.
CGTGATCCCGAACCAGGAGTCCAGCCACTGTCCCACGACGCCGTTGCGGCCGAGAGCCATCAGCAGTGCCACACCGCCCACCACCGGAGGCAGAACGAGCGGCAGGGTCACCAGGGCGCGTACGAGGCCGCGTCCGGGGAAGTCCGTACGGGCCAGCAACCAGGCCAGCGGCACACCGATGACCAGGCTCACCGCGGTGGCCGCGGTGGCGCAGACCAGCGACAGCTGCAGCGACTGCCAGACCTCCGTGCTGGTCAGCTGGTCCGGCAGGCTGCGCCACGGCGCCCGTACGAGCAACGCGACCAGGGGCAGCAGCAGGAACACCAGGCCGATCAGCGCGGGCACCAGCAGCGGGAGCGGAACCCCCGCGCGGCGGCCCCGGACGCGCTCGCGCCGCGGCCTGCCCGGGACGGGCTCGGTCGCGGCGTCGGACTTGTCGAGCGAGGTCACGGCTTGAGGAACCCGGCCTCGGTCAGGACCTTCTGGCCCTCGGTGGACTGCACCAGTTCGATGAAGGCCTTTGCCGCGTCCGCGTTGGGCGCATCCTTGAGCAGGGCGATCGGGTAATCGTTGATGGCGTCGGCCGACTCGGGGAACTCCACGCCCTCCACCTTGTCACCTGCCGCCTTCACGTCCGTCTTGTAGACGACCGCGGCGTCGGCCTCCTTCAGCTCGACCTTGGTCAGGGCGCTCTTGACGTCCTGCTCGTACGAGACGGGGGTGAGCTTCAGGCTGCTGGCATCGAGGGCCTTCTGCGCGGCGGCGCCGCACGGCACGGTCTTGTCGCACAGGACGACCTTGAGACCGGACTTGGTGAGGTCCTTGAGGGAGGAAACCTTGTCGGGGTTGCCCGGCAGGGTGGCGATCTCCAGCTGGTTGCGCACGAAGGTGGAGGGGGTGCCGGACGCGTCCTTCGCGTCGGTGACGATCGCCATGGTCTTGGGGCTGGCCGCGGCGAAGACGTCTGCCGGGGCGCCACCGGTGATGCCGGCGGCGAGGGTGTCGCTGCCGCCGAAGTTGAAGGTGACCTTCGTACCGGGGTGTTCCTTCTCGAACTCCTTGCCCAGGGCCGTGAAGCTCTCCTTGAGCGAGGCGGCCGCGAACACGGTCACCGTGCCGGACAGCTTCTTCGGCGAGTCCGTGGGCGCCGAGGCGGGCGAGTCCGACTTGGACGACGAGTCGTCGGACGAGGAACAGGCGCTCAGTGCCAGCAGCGCAGCAGTACCTGCAACGGCCACCTGCAGAGTCCGGCGGGTCCGGCGTGCGGAACGGGTCATCACGGGTCTACTCCCTCTGAATTCTTCTCTGTCCGGTCCGAGGACGACCCGGCGGTCCGGCTCGTCGCGCTCGGCGTGCAGCCTGCCGCCGCCGACCCGGCGCCCAAGCGCGTCGACACCGACGCCCGTCAATGCAGCCGCCTCCCCGGTCCGGTGGGTATGCACCACGGGGATGATACTGCCGCAGATGCAAGGGGGAAGTCTTCTGTTGCATTGCATGAGCTGGACAGTTGTTGGGCAAGGTGGGCATGTGCGTTTGTACGGGGCTGCGGTCCGGGTAGCGTCATCCGGGAGGTGGTTGCCAGTGAGCCGGCCCTTGACGGAACGGGCTGCCGATCCGGTGGCGGAGCTCGCCCTGACCGGGGACCTCGCGCGCCCGGGCCGGCTGACCGCGTCCGACCTGCTCGCCTGGCCCCAGCATCGCGTGCGGGTCAGCTTCGAGTGCGCCACCAGCGGCGTCCAGCACCACGGGTTCACGGGACCGCTGCTGCACGACGTCCTGTCCGCCGCCGGCCCGCCTTCGACCCCGCTCGGCGCAAGGACCGGCTTCGCTTCCTGGTCGCCGTGACGGGCGCGGACGGCCACCACGCCCTCCTCTCCTGGGCGGAGATCGACCCGGACTTCGGCCGTGCCGCCGTCCTGCTCGCGGTCAGCATCGACGACAGCCCGCTCGACCGCGCCGGACCTCAGGTCGTGCTGCCCCAGGACCGCTGCGGTGCCCGCCACATCAGCGGCATCAGCGAGATACGCGTGGACGGTGGATACACCTCGTGGACGGCACACCGCGGAAAGGAACTCGGTGAGCCCGGCGGATCCGATGGGCGCCCCGGTCGCGGAGCACATCCCGCAGGAGCGTGATCCACGGGGCCGCCGCCCATGAGCGCCGGGTCAGGTGCGGTCGATGTGCACGTTCGTCGACTTCACGCGGGCAGTTGCCTCCATGCCGACCTCCAGGCCCAGTTCCTCCACGGCCTCCCGGGTCAGCAGCGAGACCAGTCGGTGCGGACCGGCCTGGATCTCCACCTGCGCCGCGACATCGCCGAGCTTCACGGCGGTGACGATGCCAGGGAAGGCGTTGCGGACCGAGGTGTACGAGGCGTCCTCCTCGCCACTGCCGGTCCTGGCAAGCTCCACGGAGAAGGCGGCCAGATCCTGGCCGTCGATGAGCCGCCGTCCACCCTCGTCACGGTGGGTCGCCATCCGGCCGGCATCTGCCCATCGCCGCGCGGTGTCCGGGCTCACGCCCAGCAGCCGGGCGGCCTGGCCGATTGTGTAGGACTGCATGTGCGCCAAGATAGGTGCACTCACCTGCGGTACCCAAACAGGCCCCGGGGAGGCCCGGTCGCGCGCCGGATCTGCGGCGCGGGGTGAGCGTCACCCTCTGCTCCGCCATGGGTTCCTCCCGGTTCGTGAAGGGTCCGCCTCGGTCGGAGGTGACGCAGAAGGAGGCGGCGTCCAGCCCCATGGCCCGGTTGCCGATAGTAAGCCGAATCCGTCGCCGACAGGGCAGGGTTGTGCGCCTGCTGCCTGGGCATTGTGCCTTGTTCGCCCGCCGGGTGGTGAACAGAACGCGCCTGATTCACAGATATGTCAATAACCGTCCGATGCCCGGTCCGGGGGCGAGGCCGCGATCGCGTCGGCCCGCCCGGAACCGCTGGTGCGTCAATCCGTCCCGGATGCGCCGGGCTCGTCGCTCTCTCCCAGCGGAATCCCCAATTGCCAAGCGCGATAGCCTGCTTGGAAGCGGCTCTCGACCCCCGCCGCCGTCGGTACTGGATACAAGCAACCCGAGTTCCACCAGGTTGTCCCGCGCATGAGCCAACTCGCCCACAGACAGGCCCAATTCGGTCGCAGCATCGTTGGCGTTGCGGAGCGAGCCGTTCCGTAGCGCCCATTCATGGACGGACAGCGGGACTGGCTCGAGAATGAGCGCCGAGGCGCCGCGTTGTGTCCCTGAACACGCCATATGTCGAGATCCTCTTCCGGTCCGGCCAGCTTAGGACACCGAGTATCTCTCCAACTGAGCCGCCGTTGCTCGCAGGACGGCCGCCGAGCCGCAGAGCGCGCCGGTCCTCGCCGACGCCGCCGCCTGACGGCGGGCACCTCCTTCTCTCCTTCATTTCGCCGACCGGCTCAGCGAGGCCATGGGCCTGCCGACCAACGGCACGGAGCTCAGCGCCGCCCGCCGCGACAAGTTCACGATGATCGAGACGATCAAGTCCGCCGGGGTGCGCGGCGCCAGGCAACTGCTCGCCACAAGCGCCGACGAACTTGCGCAGTGGCACCAGGAGCTGGGCACCCGCGTCGTGGTCAAGCCGCTCAAGAGCGCGGGCAATGACGGCGTCAAGTTCTGCGCCACCCCCGAGGAGAGCGCCGGAACGAACAGCGCAGGACAGCAGAGGAGCGTCCCATCCATGCAGCCCATGTCCGAGGCCGAGTGGCGTGCCTTCGCTCTCTCCGGCACCCGAACGGCGAAGCTGGCGACCCACCGCAAGGACGGCCGCCCCCATGTCACACCGGTGTGGTTCCTACTCGACGAGACCGAGGGTGCCGAGGCCGGCCGGCCGCAGGTTCTCTTCACCACGTGGCACGAATCCCTCAAGGCGAAGTCCCTGCGCAGGAACCCCCGGTTCGCGCTCTGCATCGACGATCAGGAGCCGCCCTATGCGTACGTCATGCTCGAATGCACCGCCACCTTCACCGAGGACCCGGCCGACCTCCGCCACTGGGCCACCAGGATCGGCGCCCGCTACATGGGCGCCGACCGGGCCGACCGGTACGGACAGCGAAACTCGGTCCCGGGGGAGTACCTGATCCGTGCCACGGTCGACCGGGTGACCGCCTTCACCGGCATCGCGGACTAGCTGTATTGATCACGAGCGCTGTTGACACGAGGGTCCGGTGGCCTACGTCCGGTGCAGCCGCGTGTCGCCCTGGACTCCTCCGGGGCGGCTGGACCAAGACCGTCACCGACGCCTGCCGCCTCGCCGGCCCCGAGCACGAGCAAGCGCATTCCCCGGCCGGCTGAGCTGATCCTGGGGACTCTGCGAACTTGGGCGGCGACCGTCCGTGACGTGCCGACGTCGAGTGCCCTTACGACAAGGCGAGCGTATTGTCCCTATATGCGCGACGTTCGGTGTGGCTGGTGCGACGCACCGGCGCCGGCGAGTCGTGGCCGACGGCACTGCCATCCGGTACCCCGGCAAGTGGCCTGGCGGACCCGGCGCCGTTGGCGGGAGGCCGCGAAGGTGCGGTAGGTGACGCTGGTCCTCGGCGCGGAGCTGCTGGAACGGGTACGGGAAGTCGCGCAGCAGGTGGGTGACCTTCCCTCGGCGCGAAACCGCCCTTGCGCCGCTGTGCCGGAGGTGCCTGGGCCGCCCGGGCTCCGGTGCACGGGGCGGTGCCGGCCTACGGGGCGAGGCGGGGTCGGCCGGGCACGGATCGACGCTGCTCGCGACATCGGCGCTGCAGCCGCCCGGAATCGCTACGGGCGCGTGAGGGGACCCCGGCCCGGTGTCACCCAGGGAGGGTGAGAACGTGCGGGAAGCTGGAGCTCCTTTCCCTGCTGCGGGCTCCGGCCTGGAGCTGCTGGACCCTGCTCTGGTCCGGGTGATGCTGGAGGCCGGTGCGTCTGTGGGTGTCGTGTACCTGCTGCCGTCAGGCGAGACGGTACTGCGGCTGGCGTTGCTGACGGGGATTCCGCTGCAGATCGCCGCCCCCTGGGCGCAGGTGGGACTGGCGGCCCGGATCCCGGTGGCCGAGGCTGTACGCGAGCGGCGCCTGGTATGGGTCGGTAGCCGGGAAGAGATGGCCCAGCGCTTCCCGAAGCCCGCGCTCGTACTGCCTTACGACTTTGCGGTGGCCGCCGCGCCGATCACCACGGGCGGCTGCGTTGTCGGAACGCCCGAATACGTCGGGCACGGGCACCTTCTGATCCGTAGCTCTGGCCGGATCGGTCAGTGACGGTCATACCGGTGGCGTCACGGCCTGGAAGGACGCTGCTGGACGGTTGCTGGGGTTGCGGTACGACTGTGCTGTACGTCTAGGGCAACTCGGCGGTCTTGTCGACCCGGCGAGGACTCCCGCGATAGATCACCCAGAGGCTGACCAGAACCAACAACGCTCCGCTGATCGGCCAGCCCACGGACCCGTCGTCGCGGTAGTCCCTGATGCCGCCCGCAAGGAGGAGGGCGGACGGGATCAGCCCTGCCCAGTCGAGGGCTCTGCTCAATCTCGTGGCAGTCGAGTCGGTCACAGGGTGATCATGGCAGGCGCTTGCGCCCCTCCACCAGATACCAGCTTCGTCGATGATGGGCCGGCGCCTTCGCGCGAGCACTGGCCCGCCGGAGTGTTGGATGCTCTCGAAGAGTTCACGCAGGGCGGCGTAGTCGCCTGTCCTCAACTTGTCTTTCACGGGAGCTGCGCCTCTCATCACGACGACAGGCCGGGACCATGCTGTCGAATACACGGGTGACATCCCCATGCAGATCCATGCAGAGGACATGTCGAGGTGGGCACTGATCACCTCTGGCACCTGCGACCTTGCCGAGGCTGACGCATCGCTCCCACTGAAACCTTTCGTTCAGGTGTCGCCGATCGTCAACTTGGCGGATCTTGACGGGGGTAAGCGGAAGCTCATCAGTTGCTCCCGACCTGGCGTCGTGGACGCATGCCCTGCGCGGTAGAGACGGGCAACGATTCTTCATCGGGCCTGACGGCCGGCCGGACCTCCGCATCAACGTGTGTCTCGGGTCACCGAAGTGGCGAAACATGCGCGAGCGCACAAGCCGTGACTACACGTACTCGGTCGGAGTCTGGCTCAACTACCCTCTGCCCTCAGGGATCAACCGGTGGGAAGCCGTCGAGGATGATGCGGAGGAGTTCTTCTTCTGGCGCGTCACCGACCCCGAGAACCCAGGTCGAGTACAGAGCAGCTCGTTCTACGCTGCCCTCTCGGGCCGAGATGCTGCCGCGGCCAAGGTCCGAGTCATGCCGCGGCAGCGGCAGCACACACCCTGATAGGCACCGGGTGACAACCGTGACAGCGGCCATGTGGAGTTTTCCACCGGCGGCCAGTTACTGGGGAGGTAACTGGCCGTCAGCAGTCACTGAGTGTCATGGCGATGCCTGGCAAGCGTCCCAGCGTGGTTTCTGGTGTGCCATCCCTACGGGATCCGGATGAGGTCCATGGTCCAGTTGGTTCGCCACGTGGCTCCGTCGTCGTAGGAGAACGCCTGCTCCCACCGGGGAGTGTCCGGGGCGGGGAAGCTCCACACGAACCGGACCTGCACGGCGTGCCCGCCCAGCACGTCTTCGCATAGGAACTCGCCGCGGCCATCGGTGAAGCGTCCCTCGACGGGTGGGTCAAGGTGTCCGGGCCTGGTGCTGGAGGCCCACCAGATCCGCCAGACCTTGGCTTCGGGATCGAACTGGCGAAGTGTGAAGCCTTCGAAGTTGTCGGTCCATATCCGGTCGATGTGGCCCAGCCCGCCCAGGATCGGTTCAGCCTCAGAGGTAGCGTCGAACTCGATCCACTCCTCGCAGGACGGATCGGTGACGTCCACCAGCTTGCGGTTGCGCACCCGCCAGCGGGCGAAGATGAAGTTGAAATCAGAGCGCCCGTCGGCGGGCACGGCAGGATTCACGGTCAGACTCCTCGGACAGTTAGTCCCCAGCGATCACTCGCAGGTGACGCTCGTACAGGAACGCACACGGTACGTCCTGGCACTGACAAAGCCCGGTGATCTTCTCTTCCCGTGGGAGAAGGGGGAGATGCTCGCCGGGTCTGTCATCCGGCGCGCCTGGGGGAGCGCACGGCGCGAGGTCCTCGACCCTCAGGAGTGCGCCTCTCCGCTCGGCAAGCGGGTGTACGACCTTCGGCACACCTGTTTGACGAACTGGCTCAACGATGGCGTCCCGCCGGCACAAGTGGCGGAGTGGGCGGGCAACAGTGTCCCGGTACTGCTCGCGATCTACGCCCGGTGCATCGTCGGTCACCTGCCGGATCTCAAGAAGCGCATCGAGGCCGGAGGGGACCTACCCGATCTGCCAGAGCGTTGAGCGCGGCTCCGGGAGCGCCACCGTGTATCCACCGTGGCCACCCGTAGAAACCCGGTGACAGCCGGACAGCGCCGGACTCTCCCCGCCAGACCTGGGGGCGGTCCGGCGCTTGTGCGTTCTCTACGTCACCCTCGCTACGGTGCGGTGACCTGCAGAAATGGCCCTCCCGAGGGAGGGCCTGATGGCGTGCGGACTGTGTGCCCCCGGCAGGACTCGAACCTGCGGCCAAGCGCTTAGAAGGCGCTGGGTGCTTCGACGGGTGATCGGCCTCTGACCTGGGCAAGGAGGGAGGCTCAGGGAGGTGTGGCTGGGAACGTCGACACGCATTCGACAAGCGCTCTGTTACCAGCGTTGCAGCGCTCTGGGCGTCACCATTCGCCTCGGAAATGTCGGTACTCGTCGTTCATCAAGTCCCAGAAGGACTGGTAGCGGAGTGCGCCGGGCAGCCAGTGGGCGACGGGCCAGGCTTCCCACTCGCCGTCTGGCGTAACCACGCAGGGGTTGAGGAGGTAGACCTCGGTCCACGGACCCCGTCGCCCGCTGCACCAGGTGCGGACGCATCTGGACCGAGCAGAGCGCCGCCGCGTAGCTCCGTCAGCAGAGACACCCGACGTCAATCACTTCGATCACGTTGCCCCGGGCCATGTACTCGACCCAGCACTGATTGCCGAACGCTGCCGCTTTCGCCCCTGGCGGCGGGAACGGAGCCTCGGCTGCGGCGCTAATGAGCATGATGATCTCCTTGCGCGCGTCGGCGGGGACGTCCAGCAGCACGTCGGCGGCGCGTTTGATCAATTCCACTCGCATTGCGCACCCCATGGCAGGAGCAGCGTTGCACGGCACAGCCCCCAGCCCGGATGGGCCTGCCTATCATCCAGGGTCTCTCGGCTCGTCCGGGCATGTACAGGGGCACAGCGAAGCCCCCGCACACGCTCGTGCGGGGGCTCACGTATACCCAACCGCACAACCTCAGCCGCGCGCCTCCGGAGCCCAGTAGGACGGTCCCCCGCCGTGCCATTCGAGCAGCTCCGGGTCGTCGATCTTCGTATCAGCCTCGGGCAGGCCTGCGAGGCGTAGGAACTCCACCACGTCGAGCAGGTGGTACGCCGTGCCGACGTAATCATCGCGGATCGTCACCCGCCGTCCGCCGTCCGGCTGCGGCGGGTGAACGATCACGGGCGCTTGTCCGGACATACTCCCAGTGTGCTCCGGCCATCCGAATATGGATCGAGCCCCCACACTCGCTCGTGCGGGGGCTCAGTCGAGGATCCCTAGCTCGGTGTCCGGTCGGCAGAACACGCACGCCTCCAATTGCGCGTCCGTGAGCGCCATCCGAGCATCCTGCGCCGAGACGGGATGCGTGTTGTTGCTGGTCATCGTGCAGTCGTCGATGTAGACGCCAGGGCAGCGGGCTGCTGGCGCTGACGTCGTACGGGGTCGCGTACGGCGTCCCACCGGGCGCCCTGAGCCTCTGAGCGCTCGGCTGCCGGGTCCCCCTGGGAGCGGCTCGGCAGGGCCCGAGGATCACCCCGAGCAATCACCGACTGCCACGTAATCTCGCCCATCCGTTCGGGGGGGCGAGACAGCGTCTCCCTCCTCCCTGACTTCTTCGTCCCGAAGCAATGCGACCGACCCCATGACCTGCGGCTCAACTGTCCTTGACCTGTGAGGACTGTTCGCCAGAGTCCGTGGACGTCCGCCTCGGTGTGGGGTCGGTGTAGCGCAGTCAGACACTCAGCCCGTGCCCCTACAGGCCGCGTAGTGCTTCGTATAGGTCGTCGTAGGCTGTCCAACAGTCGACGCTGCCGTCTTTGCACAGGCTGCCCATGTACCAGTCGTCGTCACGGACGGGCTTCACGAGGCACAGACTGTGGAACCCGAGCACGATTTCTGGTTGCAGCACCTCGTCGGCTTCGACGAAGGCGACCCACTTCACCGCCCTGTTTGGATCTAGGACGACAGCCTCTTGGTCCCCGGATGCGTCGCGGATCTGCTGAAGGGTCCACCCCGGAGGAAGCTGTGCGTCTGCCACCCAAGGATGATCTCATCCGCCAGGTGCCGGCCGCCGCTTTACAAGTTCGCCCGGACGTCCTCTGCTGCTGGCGCTCCCATGGCTGCCGGTGCTGCGAGGGGGCGTGCATGGCTGCTGTGATCCACCGCCGTTGATGTCAGCGGTAGATGTCAGTTCCTCGGCCCGACTGCGCTACGGCCGCCGGTAAGCAGACGTGTCGATCCCTGGCTCCGGATCCCTCCTGAACGTCAGGTAGGCCGGGTACTCAGGATCACCCACCTCCAGGAGGGCGAGCAGGAGCCGACACTTCAGCCATGACGACGTCACGCGATACCGCTCCCTTCGGCCGCGCCCTGTGCGCGATGATCACGCCGTTCAGCGAATCCGGTGCCCTGGACCTGGACGGGGCCCAGCAGCTGGCCGAGCGGCTCGTGGCCGGCGGCAGGTGACACCGCGGGCGCCGCGCTGCGGCAGCAACAGGCCCTCCCGCTCATCGAGTTGATGATGACGTCCGGGCTGCCCGGCACGGTCACAGCGAAGGCGCTGCTCGGGTCGCTCGGGCTGCCCGCGGGCCCGGTCCGCGCACCGCTGCGGCCCGCCGGCCGGGAGGCGGCCGACGGGATGCTGGCGCCGTACGAGCGGCTGGCGGCCGCCTGATCAGCGTTCGGCGAAGATCGGCGTCCAGCGCCCGGCCGCACCGTCGTTTCCCTTGCGGAAGCCGCTCAGCGGTACGACCTTGTCGCTGCCGACCGTGACGAGCACGAGCCGGTTGTGGAACTCGTTCGAGCCCGGCGTGATGTCCCAGGCGATCAGCCGCTTGTTGTCGGCCCAGGCGAGCAACTGCTGCCCGCGCACCTTGGTGACCCACTTGCCGGTGTAGGGGTCGAGGAGCACGGAGGCACTCTGCTTGTTGTTGCCCGCGTAGCCGCCCCCGACGAGCTTGCCGTCCGGGGACAGCCCCGCGTCGTTGAACCAGAGCACGTACTCCTCGTTCGCGGGCTTGGCGACCTTCTTGCCCGCGAAGTCGTAGTACTGCATGTGGGGAGCCGAACTGAGCCCGGAGTAGACCAGCTTGCCGTCGTGGCTGAAGGCGAAGTCCTGGCGGACGTTGTGCTCGTCGACGTCGGTGACCTCGCTCCAGGATCCCTTCCCGGAGTCCACGTCGAGGACGTAGAAGCCGGTCCGGCTCGACTGGCCGAGCTGCGACATCCAGTCGTTCTTCTTGCCGTCGCCGTCGCTGTCGTAGTCCGCCTTGTACCGCAGGTCGGGGTTCTTGCTGTACGTCGTCGCGACGAGCTTGCTGCCGTCGGGCGAGAACTCGACGCCCGCGACGCCGCGGTCGACCGGGATCCAGCGCTCGACCTCGCCGGTGAGCAGGTTGAGCAGGCCGATCCGCTTGGCGGGCAGGTCCTTTTCCAGGACGGCGGCGGTCCGCATGCCGGGAGCGACGTCGATGAAGGACCACTTGGTCGTCTTCACGTACTTGCCGGTCTTCTGGTCGAGGAGCCGGTAGGTGCGGACGGCGACAGCGCGGTCGTCCGTCTGCTTGACGTTGCTCCAGGTGTAGTACGCGACCAGCGCGACGTCCCCCGCCGCGATCAGGTCGCCCGGCGGTGTCTGGTCCGGGTGGGCGATGATGTCGCTCGGGTTCATCTCGCTCGCGAGGCGCACGTCGTCCTTGCCGGAGTCCAGGAGCGGGACCGCCACCGCGACTGCGACCACGGCGGCGGTGGCCGCGGCGGCGGACGCGAGCGCCCGGGACCGACGGCGCCGTCGGACCGTCAGCACCCGCTCGGCGAAGCCCGGCCCCAGTGTCGGCTGTTCGGCGGCCTGTTCGCGCAGCGAGTCGCGCACCAGCTCGTCGGCGTTCACGGACGCACCTCCACAGGCGAGAAGTCACGGGACGGCTGCTGCTCGGCGTCCGCGGGGCCGAGTGCGGCCAGTTCGGGGGCGAGGCCCCGCAGCCGGGCGAGGGAGCGGTGCGTGGTGGACCGCACCGTGCCGACCGAGCAGCCGAGGAGACGGGCGACGTCGGCCTCGGGCAGGTCCTCGAAGTAGCGCAGGACGAGGACGGTGCGCTGACGGGCGGTGAGCCGGGCCAGTGCGGCGCGCATGACGATGCGCAGGTCGGCCGCGCCAGGCCCGTCGTCGGCGCCTTTGTGCGCGGGGCTCTCCAGCGGCTCGGGGACGCTCAGTTCGCGCCGCGGCCACTTCAGCCGCCAGCGGTTCACCTGCTGCCGGTAGAGGATCTGCCGTACGTACGCCTCGGGCTCGTCGATGCGGTGCCAGCGTCCCGCGGCCTTGATCAGTGCGTTCTGCAGCAGATCCTCGGCCGCGTGCCGGTCGCCGCCGCTGAGCAAGACGGCGGTCTTCAGCAGCGCGGACGACCTGTTCTCCACGAACTCCCGGAAGTTTTCCTGGCCCTCGGCATCCATCGTCACCTTCTCTTGTTGTTCTGGGATCTTCCTCGGCGGGCTTGCTGTCCTTGATGACGTCCGCGGCGGCCCCCCGCTATGCCTGTGTGCAGGCAAAGAATAAGCGGGCGGCCCGCACCGGGATCCGGACGCTGTTGGTAAATCCGGGGCCTGCGTGACGACGGCCTGCACAAGCCCGTTGGGGTTGTGCAGGCCGTCGTCGTGTTTCTGGGTTCTACTGAAGGATGAGCTCTCCCGACCCGGACACCTGGCCGGTGGTGGTGCGTGGGGCCAACGGCGACTGGTCGGAGTTCCCGGTCGGTGCCGTGGAGTTCCTGGCCGGCGTGTACCGGCGCACCATCGACGTGCCGGGCATGCCCAGGAGCTTCCCGAGTGACGACCCGAACAGCGTCGACCCCGACACCGAGCGGGACAACAACGACGACGGCACCGAGGCGGTGGCGGCATGAGCAGCCTCTTAGCCACCATTGCCGCCGCTGGTCCGCTTGCGGCTGGTTGGTCGGTCCACACGGTGTGGATGCGCCGCCGCCTGCACACCGCCCGCCGTGACCCGCTCACCGGGCTCCGCACCCGCGACGGCTTCACCCGCCGCGCCACCACCCTGCTCAAGAACCCGCAGGCGGTCGTTGTCCTCGCTAGTCCCATCCTCCGCACATGACCGGTTCGGATGAACTGATGATGTGGCCGGTACCTCGGCGGGATGTGGCTCGTTGGGTTCGACGTGCCGAT